>JAUIJG010000208.1 GCA_030431355.1 bacterium | reverse complement strand
GGCCATGGCCCAGGATGTGAACATACCGGAAAGATAATCAACCCTGTCGATTAACGCCTGATATTGGAACCATGTGCGGTTCTGTCCCTGCCACTCTTGAGCACGATGAAGATGACCGATTACCGGCTCCGCATTTTTGACGAACTCACCGTCGAGAGTGAGAAGCATTCTCAAAACACCATGGGTAGCAGGGTGCTGCGGACCCATGTTGATGATCATTTCATCCGTTTTTAGCTCTGTGGATTTGATTTCGCTAGTCATTTGTCGGAAACCTTACCTATCTGAAAGAGTGGGGATTCTTGTCGTTCAACGCGTCCACGATTTGAACGTAGTCATGGCGAAGCGGGAAGCCGTCCCAATCCCAGGGATTCAATATTCTTCTGGGATATGGGTGACCTAGAAACTTAATGCCGAGCAGGTCGTAAGTTTCCCGCTCATGCCAATTGGCAGCCGACCAGAAATTAGAGATGGAAGGCACCGCCGGTAGGGCGTCTTCTTCCAATTCATCGGCTTTGATCTTGACCTTAATTACCAATTCATTGAGGGTATCGTAAGACCAGAGGTGATAGACCGCGTGAAAACAGCCGTCGTCCCCTCTGGAGTCAACGCCGGAAACTGTGAGGAGCAAATCAAGACCGGTCTCTTCACTTGAACGAAGCAGTTTCAAAGAAGATTGCAAATCTTTGACCGCCAGAGCAATAACCTCGACACCACCGGCAGCGTCGGGCAATTTTTCCGATTCAATGCCGTGCTCTTTCAAAAATTGTCCGAAACGACCAAGCTCTTCTGGAGCTTCCACTATCTCTTCGGTACTTTTTTCTTTTTCGTCAGCCATTGGTTTGTCTGTTCCTCTGTTCGCAAGCGTAAAGCTCTATTTGACTTCCGAAGGTGCTTCCGGGGCAGGTGGATTGCTCTCAATCAAAGATTGGAGACTCTCCATTTTTACTTCTTCAATCAAATCTTCCATGGGCAGACCTGTATCGTAATCGACATATCGGACTGCTCTCTGGGGATACATCCGCGCCGCTCTTTTGGCGTAGGTCTCGGAACGTATCTTCTCTTGCAATTTAAGAAGCGCGTCAAGAATCGCTTCCGGTCGTGGAGGACAGCCGGGCAGATAGACATCCACCGGAATTATCCGATCCACTCCCTGAACCACCGAGTAAGAGTCGTTGAACATCCCACCGGTGACGGTGCACGCTCCCATGGCGATCACGTACTTAGGTTCCGGCAACTGTTCATAAAGGGTGATCAAAGCAGGAGCCATCTTTCTGGTGATGGTACCGGCAGTCAAAATCAAGTCAGCCTGCCTGGGCGTCGCCCGGAAAACTTCTGAGCCGAATCGTGAAATGTCGTACTTGGACATACCGACACTCATCATCTCGATGGCGCAGCAAGAGGTACCGAAGGTCAGGGGCCAGACCGCTCTGGATCTCGCCCAGTTAGCCACAGGAGAGATGAATGTACTCAAGAACTCAGTAAACTGATTTACGGAAGTAAGAGTAACCGTGTCCTTAAGCTCTTCCGGAACAGGAAGAGAAAGTTGCGACGTAGAAAGGCTTTTAGGTTCTTCAGACATTATCCTTTACTCCCACTCTAAAGCGCCTTTCTTCCAAGCGTAAGCAAGGCCGAAAGTGAGTATGACTATGAAAATTAAAATTTCGATTGGACCTAGTAGTACTGCTTCAGGACCAAAAACATTCTTCAGATTGTCGGTGGCTAAAGCCCAGGGAATGATGAAGATTACTTCAATATCGAAGAGGATGAAGAGAAGAGCATATAAGTAGTAGCGAATATCAAACTGCACTATCGCTTCTTGCAGCGGCTTCATTCCGCACTCATAAGGCTGATTCTTCATCGGGTTTGGCGTGTGGTAGCCCAGAACAATCTGAAGCACCCAGGCTAGAAGAATCATGCCCAGGGCCGGCAAGGCGAAGCCCACGATTACAAAGAGGAAGATTTGACTTACTTGAAGTTCATACATAAATGATGCACCACTTTCGTTTGGCACTACTAAGTTAGGTCGCTCCACTTTCAAAGAGAATCCCCCGGGAACGGGGGCAGAAACTAGAGTTCTGCTAAGGATAGCAGGAATAGCATGTTCGACAGGCTGAAATTATAGCCACATAATATGGACCGGTCCCAGCCTGGTTTCGGGAAAGTTCCCAGCCACCCCCTGATTTGACGAGTGGCGACAGGCCGAACTTCGCCTTGTCAACCTCCCGGGGGAAATAAACGGATCGCCGGATCAGCGCCAATAAAGCCAAGTATGCGTGATCTCACATATTACTGAAATTTAGCTTTTAATCCTTGTTCAGCTATTCATACTTTTTATCCAAATTACTCACGAAACAATGGTTAACAATATGTCCGTGTGCGACGATATTACTGTATCTTGACGATTGGAAACAGGTTATAAAGTGGGGCCAATCAATTGAAGAGCGGTGTGTCTTTCAAAAATGTAGCTACTTGCATGGTACCAGGCGAAGAAATGTCGGAATCAGCACTCAGTGCCAGGAGGTTGAAAGACCTTGATGAGCTTTGCTCCAAGCTCGGTCTGAACTGCGGCAGAATGGGGCTTCTCAACGAAGCTCTCACCCATAGCTCCTTTGCAGCTGAGAATTCTGATTGCACCGACTATGAAAAGCTCGAATTCTTCGGCGACGCTGTTCTTAAATTCGTAGTAAGCGAATATCTTCTGGATAGATTTCCTACATATATGGAAGGACAGCTAACAGAAATTCGCGCTGTTCTTGTAAGCGACAAAATCCTCGCCGAAATCGCCAGAGAGATTAACCTGGACAAATACATTCTTCTCGGTCGACAAGTGCAGATGAGACCTTCGATAATGGCAGATTGCCTGGAAGCAGTAATCGGAGCAGCCTATCAAGACCTCGGTCTCTTTCCTGTCCAAAATCTAATAGTGCGTCTCTTCGGCAGCCACGCCACCGAAGTGGACAGAGACGGCACCTACGAAAACCATAAAGCTATTTTGCAGGAGTACACCCAGGCAAGAGCCCAGGGCCTGCCTATCTATACCGTGCTCAATTCTGAAGGTCCTGCCCATCAACCGACTTTCACCATCGCTGTAAGCATCGCCGGTGATGCGATTGCCACCGGTACCGGGCCCTCCAAAAAGCAAGCCGAACAGGAAGCGGCCAAGCTGGCTTTCGAAAAGCTGAAAGAAGGACTCGCTCAGTAACTATTCCAGGCTATTCGCCCGATAGATAAAGCAAAAGCAAAAGAGCCCCAGCTGGAGCTCTTTTAAATTGAACAAGTTTAGCTACATTATGCCTATGGCACTATGGGCGGTTGCTCCAGACCAGGAGAGTTAGCCACCAATCCGGTGCCTACATCACTCTGGCTAGTGGAGACTCTTTGCTTGGGAACAAAGGAGGAGTGGGGTACAGCCGGGTCGTTAACTTGCTTGTTTTCAAATCCTGGCGCATTGAAATCAACCGGGTGAATTCTTGTATCGGAGAGATCCACAGCCTGACTGGATGTGGGTGCCGCAGGACCTACAGCATCTTGCTTCTTGTTGGGCTTCTTAACGAAACGAGAAGCCAGGGAGCGCTGCTTGTTCTCTTCGATCAGAGTGTTGGTGATTGCGGGTAAGCCGGAGGACTCAGAAAGCTTGTAAGCTTCATGTGACAGGTTTCTTGCTTCGTGATTTGCTTTAGCCGCTTTGAACTCAGCTTCAGCTGCCTTGAGGCGAGCTTTAGATGCGGTAACTTGCTTCTTAGCAATTTCCAGACGCACTTTAGCTGTCTCCAGCCTGTCTTTAGCCGCATGAACCTGCGCGGCTACATCTGCTGCGGAAGGACTATCGACATTCAAGGTGTTAGCTTGACAGACAGCCTGCATCGAGAGCGGAAGGGCTAAGGATAGCCCGATTAATACTGTGTTCTTAATAAATTTCATGCCGTTGCCTCGAGAAAAATTGGTAACACTTGGGGGGTCTCAGTTAATTGAGCAGCCTATAAAAAGGCGATCTAATGAGAATTATAGGCAACTGGAGCTTCCTACTACACTTTATGAGAAAGCTTGCAGGGCGCCACTATAAAAGGTGCCCACTGCGCACATAAACAAGACAGTAAATGTGGTACCACAATATATAAATCCACCGAAAGCGACTTCACAGGGAAGGTATTTGCCTTGAATTCCGAAGTCGATTGCAGATCCATGACATATATCAAAGGGGCCCAAACGCCACCTCAGCTAGAGCTTTTACCAATTCATTAAATGCAAATTAACTAGAAGCCAAGTTTAAACAAACAAGAAGTTCTGTGACCCCGGGGAGCACAGCAGCAAATCCCTCACCCCGTAACGCTTTCAGGGATTTCGCCTATTTACAAAAGAAAAGAAAGAGTAAAACCTTAAAGACAACACTTGAAGTGCGCCTGGTGCTTATTCTATATTGTGCATTCGGCCAGCTGTATCTGGACCTTCATATACATCTTGCATGTATGACAAATCCCCCAATGGTGGACTGTCGATAGATAAGAGATAGAAATGAAGGGGCAGCCACCCGATGTAACGTTGACCAGAAAAAAACGCAACCTTTCTACGAGGTAATCAAAATCCAGATGTCCCAGGTAGTACAGGTTGAAGGAGAAACCAACCCCGTGTCAGAGCAACAGGTAGAGCACAACCCACTGAGAGAAGAATTTGAGAAGCTTCTTGAGGAGACCCTTCAAATCCGGTATCAGCAGGGTGACATAGTCAAAGGAGACGTCGTTCGTATAGAACGTGACGGTGTGCTCGTAGATGTCGGAGCAAAATCCGAAGGCTTTGTGCCATACAAAGAAGTATCCAACATGCCGGTTGACAACATTGATGATGTTGTCAAAGTCGGAGAGGAACACGAGTTTTATATTCTTCGCGAAGAGAATGAAAATGGTCAATTAACCCTTTCTCTCAAACGAGTCGCCCAAGCCCGTGGCTGGGTCAAGCTCGAAGAGCAGAAGAAGGACGACGAGACCATCCGCGCCAAGATCTCGAACGTGGTCAAAGGTGGCGTAGTGGTAGATGTTTACGGCTTGAGAGGATTCGTCCCGGCAAGTCAGCTGAGAGTAAAAGGTACCACCGCAGAAGAGCTGATCGGCATGGAAATCCCCATGAAGATCCTGGAAACAGACACCAAGCGCAACAAGCTTATTCTCTCCCAGAGACTCGCCGTCCAGGAAGAGAAAGCAGCCCAGAGAGAGAAAATCCTCAACACGCTGCAAGCTGGTCAAATCGTTTCCGGAGAAGTTGTTCGTATCGCAGATTTCGGTGCTTTCATCGATCTCGGCGGCTTAGACGGTCTGCTTCCCATCTCCGAAATTTCCTGGGAGAGAGTCTCCCATCCATCCGACGTACTCAAGGTAGGACAGATAGTGACCACCAAGGTACTGAAAGTGGACCAGGAAAAAGGTCATATCAGCTTGAGTCTCAAGCAAATGCAGCCTGATCCATGGCAAGAGATCGAAGACAAATTTGAGGAAGGTCGGGTTATTTCCGGCACCGTCCGCAAAATTCAGTCCTTCGGTGCTTTTGTTCAGATCTATCCCGGAGTCGACGCGCTGCTTCCGACAGTTGAGATGTCCGAACAACAGAACATCAAACCGGAAGAAGTTGTCCAGGTCGGCCAGGAGATTAAAGCACTGATCAAGAAGTTCGCTCCTAAAGAGCACAAGATCAGCCTCTCCTTGAAAGGCATGGATGTAACCGATCTTCTCGGCAGCTAATAGATAATTTGCTGAAAAAAGCCCGGTTCTCTTGGAGACCGGGCTTTTTTGTCTTTACTTTTGGGCTATCTACAAAGAGGCGGAAACTTTTCCTTCCTTTATAGACTGAATCAAAGCCTCCACAAATGTGGGTTCAAAGAGCTTGCCGGCTTCCTGGACCATTTGTTGCTGAGCGCTCTCAGGATCCATACCGTCTTCGAACACTTTGTCCGCAACCAGTTCATGGTAACCGTTTGCCACAGACAAAATTCGAGCGTGGAGGGGAATCTCCTCTCCTTTTAGGCCTTCAGGAAAACCTTCGCCCCCGACCTCTTCGTGGTGAGCCCTTACTATGGGAGCCAGGTGCTTTAAGTCAGGGAAAGACTCCAGCAATTCTGCCCCGGCAACAGCGTGCCCCATCTTCAATACAAACTCATCCGGGGGCAGCTCATCATCACGCTTTTGCAATACGGGTTTTGCTATTCCCAGTTTGCCAAGATCATGCACCAGAGCAGCCTGGCGAACAATATTCACATCTTCCTCTTTGACCTGAAGTTGATTGGCGATAGCAACGGCATACTCGGCAACCGCTTTGGCATGTCCATTCTTATACTTGTCTTTCTGCTCGATCTGGGTTACCCAACCGTCTATCCGACCCAGCATTCGGGGATCCAGACCAGGTGTGGCAAAGATATAATCAGAGGTATCATTACTGGCCGCCATGAGATCTTCGATCTTCTTCTTAGCGGCCTCTTCATCTATCGGCTCACTGGGTTTCGGTGCCGATTCAACTTCTGCCGGAGCAGGTTGAGGGGAAGACTTCCTCAAAGATGACATCAGAGGACTGGGGGCTGACGCCGCTTTAGCCCGAGCCAGCATGGAGCCTTTCAATCCACCGGCAGCCATCTCGTTGCCTTTGGAAGGCGTAGGTATGGAGTCGAGATCACCCCATCCCCCGGAAGGAGCAGCTTCAGACTTGGGCGTGGGAATACTGTCCAGATCGCCATAGCCACCAGGGGCGGTTTCTTCAGCAACCGGAGCGGCGTCGGTCTTGTTCTCCGATGGAGTAGGAATACTATCCAGCGCAGCCGTGTCCAGAGCCTCTGCAGGAGCAGCTTCCACGGGAGCGGGAGACTCAAGAGGAGCAGTCTCAGCCTGGGTGGAATCAGCGGCAGCCGGCATAGCAGTAGCGACAGAAGACTCGGCACCTGCGGCACCATCATCAGTATCAATTTCTTCGAAGTCACCAAAATCGAGATCGGCATAAGGATCCGCTTCGGGAGGAGGCGCGACAGAAGGGTCGATTGCCACTCCGTCTTGAGCCGCGGCCGGCCCTTTGTCCAGGGCAAACTCTTTGATACCGGTGGCTGACTGTTGACCGGGATCTGCAGATACGTCCCCCGGTTTGGTGATGGCATCCGAAGATTTAGCGCTGGTGACAGTTTTGAACTTAGGCGCCGGAACGGCTTCTTCTGCTGCTTTCTGTGCTTTCCGATCGGCCCTGGCCTTGGCTTTTGCTTCTTTCTCAGAAAGCGCCTCGGTCTCCGCCGGGACAGCTGCTGCTGCAGGCGGAATGGTATCTGCTGCTGAAACCGGGGCAGCAGCCCTGGGAGCGGCAGGCTCCGGCTGTGCTGGAGGCGCTGGCGGTGGTGCTTTGGGCTCTGGCTTCGGTGGCGGTGGTGCTTGTCTAGCTGAGGGTATCGCTTGCTGGCCGAGAGCTCCTTTGAGGGCCCGACGACGATCCACCGAAGATTGACCATCCCCTTCGGCAGGAACCTCCACGATTCTCTGGTGCAGCTGCATAATCGGAGACCGAACCCGCTTCTCCGCAGGAAGCTTCAACAAAGCTTCCGCCACGCGGTCTGCCACATTCTGAACCATGTCGATTTCAGCCCTGGTCCAGGCTCTACGATAATCGCACTGCTGAAGAATCACACATCCATGGGTACCTTCTGAGCTGGTCAAAGGAACTCCCAGAAGCGACTTCACACCGATGAAACGCAACTCTTCCTGGACCGGTGAGACATAGGAATTTTCCTGGCCTTCATAGACGGTGATAGGCATTTTGGTAAGAAGAGCCTGGGCCACAAATGGAGAGTCATTGGAAGGCCAGTAATAGTCCTGGCAACTCTTCACTTTGTCCTGTTGCCAGAACTCATAACATTTCCAACCAACTTGAGCATCATCGGTACAAATAAACAGGCAGCGGCTTACTTGCAGAGCTTTACCCAGAATATTTACAACCATAAAGAGAGCGTCGCCTATTCCAAGGGAGTAGGACATTACGTTGCCTATCTCGACAAGGAACGTCTCTCTAAAAGTATCGCGCTGTACTACATCATTGATTTGAGCGAGCCGGATAATGTCGCCGAGATCGCCCAACATAACCCTTAGTTCATCGACCTCGGCAACGGTAAGCTCGTTTTGCCTGGTCATGCTCACCGAGCCAAAAGTACGGCCTTGCAAGACAAGGGGAACCGTCACCCGGGCTCCATCCATGGGCTCGTCATCGGCACGGAACTCACAGATTGAGGTGACGTTAGGGTCAAGCGGATTACTCAAAATCACTTGACAATTGTCGGCGTCAAAAATATCTCCGAGCTCACGCACGGTTGTCTCGAGAATTCTCTTCAAGTCCCTGACGCCGCTCAACATCTGAACCAGGCGCCTTCGGTCTCTATCCTCTACCATTTTTCCTGTCTATACCGGAGGGCAATACAATTACTATAGTAAGAACAACTATAAGTATCTCCTATTTTCATACCAACGCTTACAAACCGGCAAACATTCAGGAAGAAACGGACCCTGTCGATAGTTCCAAAACGCCGAGTGCGCAGGCGTTTGACGTAATAACAGGGATGAAAAACAAAAATATCAGACTGTATCACCGGCTAATTCCACCGGCGAATATATCCGCCTTTCCTTTTCACACTGCCCTCACCTCGAATCTAGAACGGCTGTGAATTAGTAATAATCAGCTAAAATAAGTAGTCTGGAGAGTTGAATTTGGCAAGAGAAATACTCGAAAAACCCCTCAGCGTAGGCGACCTGATCGGTCGCGCTATCAGAGTTTACCGATTGAACTTTAAATCCTGGGTTCCCATTCTTGTATGGCCCACGATCATCTGTGCTCTGGGAAGAGTGGTCATGCAAGGCTCCATGGCCATAGCAGCTGAAAGGGAGAGCGGTTTATCCAGTATAGGCTTTGGAATCCTTGCCCTGGTAGGACTCTCAATCTGGATAGTTTCCAAATGGGTAATTATCGTACGTCAGCTCGCCTTCGTCAGATTGGCGAACGGGTTTTCGTCCTCGGTGAAGAACGAGATCGCCGGTGTGAACTCGAGCGTTGTCCTGCTGCCCGCGACGCCCCATTCCTGCACCAGGGGTACGCCGAGGTCCCACTGGTTCAGCCCGGGATGGGGGTTCCCCTCAT
>JAUIJG010000207.1 GCA_030431355.1 bacterium | reverse complement strand
ATTTCAGGCGAAAAATGCTTGGTTTCTACATCTTTCAGTTCATCCCTCTTCTATTGGTGGAAGGCTTCATTCTCTGGAGAATGAAGTGGGGAAGTCTGCCGCAGTCCATGTTCGATTCCCTGCTCATGAATTTTGCCTCATTCCTCGGTCTGATCCTTGGTCTGGGTCCATATATAGCAGGATCTAACACCTGGGGTCTGACACTATTCGGGACCTACTCAATCATGGTGGAAGGAACAGTTCTGATGCTGATGGAAAGACATCCGCCTCGCCTGGTCTGGTCTGCGGTCATGGTGGCGAATCTACTCGGTTGCATCGTTCTTGATCTGGAAGTATTTTTGAGCAAAATCCCCTGGGAGAACTTTCTGGGAAGTTGATTAAGAGTCGAGTAAAAATCCATGCGACATCGATAATGGCACTGTTGGCGATATCACTCTGCGGATGCGCCAACAACCTTCTCGAAGACAAAACACCAAGAGATCGATGGAAGGTCGACTACGATCAAGCTTATGTGCACGAAGAAAAGAAAGACTTTTCCAGAGCCCTGACAAGCTACAGGGAAGCCCTGAAGAAGCTAGGTAAGTCTGAAAAGTATATTGAAGATAGAGCGAAAACAATGGTCTCTCTAGCTTCGGTTCTTCTTGAAGAGGGTCAATACGAAGAAGCAAAATCGATAATCAAAGAGGCAGAGCCAGTCTGCCATAAGCTCTGGAAGCCGAACAGAGGAGGAGAGTTGAATCGACAGAGTGCTTTGCTATATGCCCGGATTTTGACCCTGAAAGCAAAAACCCAATTGAAGGACAAAAGTTACAAAGAAGCCCTGAGCACCATTAACAGTGCCTACGCTAAAAGCCGATCAATGCTGGCGCCTGATCACTCAATCCATCAGATATTGATGATTAAAGCAAAAATCCTGGATGGTTCAGGCGAACACGAGAAAGCAAATTCGGTAAGAGAGTCGGCAAGCTTCATAGCGGCCCCCCTCCACTACAAAGACCCTTCGCTCCGAGAGAAGAAGAGCCCTGCCGCTCTTTGCAATGCTGCCAGAGAAGCCATAGAATCCATGCGCTTTGCAGAGGCTGACTCTTGCATTTCAATCTATCTACCTGACCTGGAAAAAGAACCCAAACAAGAACAATATGGACTTTTAGGAGAGTCCTATCTGATCAAAGGGAATCTGAGAGAAAGAGAAAAGAAGTGGGAAGAAGCAGAGTCCGACTTCAAGAAAGCAGCAAGATATTTATCTCTAACCCAGGGGGCAGTCGAGAAGAAGCTAATGTTCGATGCCTATGAGAAGCTTATCAAGCTGCACTTCAATCAGAAACGCCCGGAACAAGCAGAGGCTTTAGCTAAAAAAACAATTGAGTTAAACTCCAGAATCAAGCACACCGGCGGAAGAAAGAGAACCGAAAGCAAAATCATGGAGATTCTAGCCTATGGATATATAAAAACAAATCGGCTCGAAAAGGCAGAAGAATGCCTTAAACGGAGATTGTTTTTAGAGGGCAGCTTAAACAATAGAGAGAACAAAAGATACTCCAGAACACTGGAAGAGCTAGCCGAACTCTACGACAAAATGAATAAGGCGGAGGAAGCAAAATCGTCCTACGAAAAAGCGATTAAACTCCGAGAGAAGGAGACCAATGTCAATCCTGTTTTTCTGCAGGAAAGTCACGAAGCCTACGCCAAGTTTCTTAGTCGCCACGGCTACGAGAAAGAAGCACAGGCTCAAAGAAAGAAAGCCATCATGCTCAAAAACAGCATCATCGGTCCCACCGACTAAATCTAGCAAGATATTCTAGCAAGATATTTATATAATCTTTCTCTGCGACCCGGTTTGAGTTAGTACAATCGAGAGCCTGGAATCTTTAAGTATATTACCCCTTGCAACCCCCGGCATGTCATGAGGTTGATTCGATGAGTAAGACACTGGCTGATGTTATCTGGAAACCCCAGGGGAAATACCTGGATTGTCGGGTTGCCGACTTCATGAAGAAGCACGATATCTCAGACTGGCGCAAACTTGTCGAACGCTCCTGCGAAGACACCGACTGGTTTTGGAATTCAGCCCTGGAATACATGGGGGTGAAGTGGTCACGCCCCTATAGCAAAATAATGGATTCGTCCGACGGATTCGAGTGGACAAAGTGGTTTGTCGATGGAGAGCTGAACATAGTCGACAATGTCCTGGATTGGCATATGGAAAAAGGTAAAAAGCTCGGTTCTAGAACGAGCGTCGGCAAAGACCATGCAGCTCTCATATTTGAAGGAGAGACCGGCAAGCCGAGAACTTTTACTTATGGAGAGCTGGGCGAGCTCGTTTCAAAAACAGCGGCGGTCATGAAAAAATACGGCGTAGAGCCTGGAGACTCTGTGGGCATATACATGCCCATGGTACCGGAAGTAGTAGCAGTACTTCTCGCCTGTTTTAAAATCGGCGCCGTGGCAGTTCCCGTGTTCAGCGGGTTTGGCTCCCAGGCATTAGCGGCGCGCCTCCAGGACTGCGAAGCAAGAGTTCTTTTCACCGCAGATGGTGGCAAGAGGCGCGGCAAACTGGTCGAGATCAAAAAAGATGCCGATCAGGCAGCTGGTATGGTCGATTCCGTCGAGCATGTCATCGTCCTGAAACACACGGAAAACCACGTGGACTGGAAAGAAGGGCGGGATCACTGGCTTCACGAGGAGCTGGAAAAGGCAGATCCGGTGGAGACAATGTTGAACCTGCCTGCCGAACATCCTTCTATGTATCTTTATACCTCCGGAACCACAGGCAAGCCCAAAGGAACAGTGCACACCCACGGTGGAGCCCTGGCCCAGATCTCGAAAGAGCTTGGTTTTTGCTTCGATGTGCAGCCGGAGGATGTCTTCTTCTGGGTTACCGACATCGGTTGGATGATGGGTCCCTGGGAAATGATCGGCGTCCTTTTCTGGGGCGGCACCATGGTGATTTTCGAGGGAGCACCAAATTATCCCAATCCCGATAGAATCTGGCAGATTGTTGAAGATCACAAAGTAAGCACCCTGGGCATTTCCCCCACCGCTATTCGCGCTCTACGCTCAGCCGGAGAAGAATGGGTTGAAAAACACGATTTTTCCAGTTTGAGATTGCTGGGTTCCACCGGAGAACCCTGGGATGAAGACAGTTACATGTGGTTCTTCGAAAAGATTGGAGAAAGTCGTTGCCCGGTTATCAACATCTCCGGAGGTACGGAGATTGTGGGAGGTTTGCTCACACCACTACCCTTGATGCCCCTCAAACCGTGCTCTCTGGGCGGTCCGGGACTGGCCATGGACATCGACGTTTTCAGCGAAGAAGGCAAAAGCATAAAGGGAGAAATCGGTCATCTGGTCTGTAAAAAACCGGGACCTTCCATGACTAAGGGTTTTCTCAAAGACCCCAAAAGATATGTGGAGACATACTTCAACAAGTTCCAGGGAGTCTGGTACCACGGCGACTGGGCCATGGTCGATGAGGACGGTTCCTGGTTTCTTTTCGGCAGATCCGATGACACTATCAAAGTAGCTGGAAAAAGGGTCGGACCAGGAGAGGTGGAATCAGCCCTGGTGGAACACCCCCACGTAGCTGAAGCAGCAGTTGTGGGAGTGCCCCACGATATCAAGGGAGAAAGTCTGGCTTGCTTCATAACCCTGGTCCCGGGCAAGGAAGAGAGCGAAGGAATGATCGAGGAGCTCAGACAGCTCGTCGCTAAAAAGCTTGGTAAAACCATGCGTCCGGACAAAATTCATACAATTCCGGCATTGCCGAAAACCCGCTCAGGCAAAATTGTTCGACGGACAATTAGAAGCACCTATCTTGGAGAAGATGCCGGGGATAAATCCTCTATTGAGAACCCGGAAGCTCTTGAGCATATTTCCGAGCTGCTTTCTCAGAAGTAAAACCATATTTCCGATTCTAAAATTGCGCGAATAGACCGTGACGGCCACAAGAGTTCAGGGTAAATGAGTATTATGGAAAATAATACTCCAGGCTGAGGGACTCGGATGTTCAATAGAACAGAATCGATTGAAGCAGAAAAGAAAGCCTGGAAAGTATTAGCCGATCCTTCCGCCCCGGAAAAAAAATGGCAGGCAGCCTGCAAAGTTGTAGAGGGAAAAGAGTATCAGGTCTCGCCCCTGCCAAAACCTGTCGGTCTGATGCTCTCATTGATTCTAAGTTTCTCCAGTGCTGCCGGAGTGACCGCGATCTTGATAATGCTCTTAGCCGCTACCCAACTCGCCACTCCCTATCTTAGTTACATTCAGGGTATGTCCTGGGCTTGTTTGTTTCTATTTTTCTACGTATTCAACAACATTTTCACCTACCAGAAGCTCTCCTGGAAAGGCGGCAAGTCCTGGGACATAACCCAGGGATCCTTAGTGGCCATCGCAGCGTCTCTACCGATTTTGATGACTGTGATTTTCACCCCCAGCACCCTGGCAGACCCTTTAACCATGATTAATACTGGGGTCTGGATGGGTATCGTCACCCTGGGATACAAGCTCGGTAATATTTTAGCCAGAGACAGTATTAAAAACTTGAACGGGCCAATCGGAGCAAGAAAAGTATTTGAACCGATGAAATACGGAATGACGTCCGGGCTAGCGATGATCTCCATCGTCTATCTCTTCCCCCACCCGACCATGACTGCAGTAGTATCTCTCTTCAGCCTCATCACCCTCTTCATCGGAGGGACATCCTACCTGGCAGTCAGAAAAACCAAGAGTTACAGAAACTCCACCAGTCTGAGCATGGGCTCCTTTATCTGGCATCCTATCTTCCTGGCAACGATAATGTCCTGGGTCCTGGGTACAGGTGCATTTATAGCCAGCGGCGACTTTTTAAATCCGATCACCCTACCGGCTCTCTTTCTATTTTACGCCTCAGCATCTGTGCCGCTCCTCTTCACCTATATCTGCGCCGGAGGCGGAGCACTGGCAGGAACAAGGCAGAATCGGCTTGAGTTAGCAAGGGAGTTAACTGAGCTTCCCCCTTCCCTCAAAAAAGGCCTGGCTCAGAACACTGAATCCTTCTCCCCGCATCAGACGATAAAAAAAGAGACCGCCTGAGAGACTAAAGGAGAGCCTCAACGAACATCTCCGGTTCAAAGTCCTTGAGGTCATCAATCTGTTCTCCAAGACCGATCAACTTCACAGGTATATCAAGATCTTTTGCGATACTGAATACGATACCACCCTTGGCGGTACCATCCAGCTTGGTAAGCACAACTCCGCTAAGGGTGCACACTTCGGTAAAGACTTTTGCTTGCTGAAGTCCGTTCTGTCCCGTGGAAGCATCGATAACAAGCAAAGATTCAAGATTGCAGTCGGCGCCATGCTTATCCACAACACCTCTGACTTTCTTCAACTCTGCCATTAAGTTGGACTTATTGTGGAGCCTTCCGGCGGTATCTATAACCAGACAGTTGTAGTTCTCCGCCTTCGCTCTCTCCAGAGCTTTATAAACCACTGCCCCGGGATCGGCTCCATCATCCAGCCGCACTATATCGACCCCGGCTCTCTTAGACCAGATCTCCAGCTGGGACTCAGCGGCAGCCCGGAAAGTATCTCCTGCTGCCATCAAAACTCTTTTGCCTTCTTGCTTCAAGCGCCAACAGAGTTTGCCTATACTGGTAGTCTTTCCCGTGCCATTCACGCCTACCACCAGATAGATGTTCAACTTTCCGGGGTCATAGCTCAAAGTAGAGCTGGGAGCAGCCTTGAGTATATTCAAGAACTCCTGCTTGAGAAACTCTACCACTCTTTGTTGATTCCACTTTTCCGATGTGGCACTCTTGCGAAGATGCTCAATAACACCCTCGGCGTTCGCCAGACCTATGTCAGCCTTAATCAAACGTTCTTCTAAGGTTTCAAGGTAGTCTTCATCTACCTCAAGGGCTTCAACTTCTATTTGCTGAGGAGAGAATACGCTGGACTTGAGAGTGCCTGAGATAGGCTCGAAGCGGCTCTTCTCTTCCTCCTCCTCTTCCTCTACCGGCGGCGCCGCTGATTCAACTGCGGATTCAACAAAAGCTTCCGGCGGTGCCTGAATCGGCTCCTCTTCAACAAAAGAAGGCGCAGGATCTTGAACCACGGGTTCCCCTGTTGCTGGTTCAGAATCTGACCGGGTAAGAGCTTCAGGGGCAGAAGTCGATTGAGACTGAGTTGCTAACTCACTCTCCTGATCCCCTGTTATTGTGCCTTTGGTTTTTGACAGAGCGGATTTAAGTTTATTAAAGGTTGATCCGAACCAGCCTTTCTTCTCTTTGCCCTGGGATTCCTGAATCTCACTCATTTTGGTCAGACTACCCTCCTCAAACAACCGGCTCTTCCGATGGGGCTTCCGAGTCAGATGCGCTGGTTTGTGCCCTGAACTCACCAGTAAGCCTGAAGTATTCGGCATCTTCAACCATATCGCCTAGAACTCCGTTGAGAAATTTAGCCGCTCTCTGGTCGGCGAAACGATGACAGAGTTCGACAGCTTCGTTAACACATACAGGCTCAGGAATATCCGGCATAAAGAAAAGTTCGGTGATTGCCAGGGTAAGAATATTTCGGTCAATACTCATCATCCTGTCCTGGCGCCATTTCGACTTCATCTCTTTACCGATCTTCTCCACCGCCTCTCTATTGTTTACGTAGGTGGTCAGGAGTTCCACGGCAAAATCTCTCACTTCGGACTGCATGCCCTTGCTAAAAGCCATGGTTAACTCGGGAATTACTATCGCTTCCGATAGCAAGGCCAGGGCGATATCTATCTTTTCCAGATGCTCCCTCAAAAATTCAGAGGTAACCTCCACAGGTCTCATACTATGGACCTGCCTTACATTTTTGGGATGGTCCATCTCATACCCATCCAGAGTTTGAGCAGCATCTTGAAGTCTGGAGCTGGAGTCATCCAGAAGCTGCTTGGCATAGTCGGTAAGACTTTCGATGGACGTAGCCAGGAGACTTTCAATCTCCAGAGCCTCGATTTTGTCTTTCTTTTTCGGCAACTGGCTCAATACAATCACAGCCAGTTCACGGGCAACTCTTCTAGGTTTCATTGATCTTTTCTACTTTAATATATAAGAGTTGACCATGTTACCATGGGCCAGTCTCGGGATCTCCGACCAAACAAGGAAAGCTTAAAGAAGCTCTTTACTTGAGGGAACACATTTGACTATAAAGGTTACGGGCGGACAGCATCGAGGTCGCTCTATTCCCAGCCCCAAAGGGAAAATAGCCAGGCCCACCGCATCAAAAATCCGTCAGGCCCTCTTCAACATTCTGGCAGATAAAGTCACCGGAGCAAACTTTCTTGATCTCTACGCCGGCTCAGGAATAATGGGGCTGGAAGCGCTGAGCCGAGGAGCCAAGACCTTAACGGCGGTGGAGATAAACCGCAAGATGGCCGCCCAGATAAGAGACAACCTTGACCTATTTAGCCTTGAAGCAGATGTCTTAGCCGAGGATATTCGCTCTTGTGGAAGCCGACTGGAGAAGAATTTCTATGATCTGATCTTTGCCGATCCCCCATACGGCGCGAACTTGAGTCAGCCTACGATTCATCTGGTGGACAGAAAATGCCTGTTAAAAGATGGCGGGGTATTTATCCTTGAACATCAACATACTACAATTCTAGACCTTTCCAAAACTTCCCTTATGGAAAAGGACAAAAGGGTCTATGGTCAGACGGTGCTTACATTCATCGGAAGGAAAGATAGATAGATGTCGAACAATCAAAAGCATGTAAGACTGGGCGAACTGCTTCTGGCAGCCGAAGTTCTCTCCTCCGATTACATCAAAGAGGCTCTGACAATCTATGAATCCCAGGGCTTACCTCTTGGGAAAGTACTTGTTATTTCCGGCTATTTGAACGACACCCAACTAAAATACGCCCTGGATCTCCAGTACATGGTCAATGATCACTTACTGGAATTTGATAAGGCGGTGGAGGTGATGAAACTATGCCACGGAGAAAGAAAGAGCCTCGCCGAAGCTTTTGTAAAGGCGAGCGTGGTCAGACCGGAAGACAACGAGACGAATAAGCTTGGGCAACTGCTTCTCATAGCCGAAATAATCGATACAGAGAAGCTTGAAGAATGCCTGGTTACTAATGAAAGTACTGCTCTTCCCCTCGGACATATTATTTGCCACCGGGGGCTCGTATCTCAACCGCTAGTCAACAAAGCCCTGGCCGTTCAGAACCTAATCCGGACAGGACACATCAAAAGAGAAGCCGGTCTTGCCTCCCTCCAGGCAGCCCATGCAAGGGAAGTGGAGTTATGCAAACTGGAGTGCAATAGCAGTTTTGTAAGAAGACCGCTAAAGAACACGCCACGCCTTGGCGAATTGCTCTCACTCTGTAATATATGCAACGATGCTCAAATAAGCGAAATCCTGATCGATTCAGTGAGCCAACACACTACATTTGGTGCGGCCATACTTAAAAAAAGCAACCTGACCGAGGAGATGATCGAAAAGGCTGTAGAGCTTCAAGAGATGATGGATCGAAACACCCTTGACAAAGATCAAGCCAAAAATGCTCTAACGAACATCATTCTTAAAGGGTATTCGGCAGTTCGGGCGGTCTCTGAGGCAAACGCATACAAGATGGTGCCTAATCAGGCGGTTCCATTGATAGACCTTCTCAAAGCCAGTGGCGTAATCAAAAACGAAGATATTAGCAGGGAGATTCAAGAGTGCCTTTCAGTAAATTACAATCAGGTACGTCAGGTGGTCAATATGCTCATCGAAGAAGGCACCATAAGCGACACCATTCTATTCTCTTGCTTACGTCTGGTTGACCTATTACAAAAAGATTTCGTCACCTATGAAAAAGCGATAGTAGCCCTGGAATTTTCCCATCGTTCAGGAAAAGATATAGAATATACTCTCTATATGACCGGCGTATTCGAACGCTCAAGGTTGAGAGAGAAGGAATATGAGTAGGTCTCGATAGTGCCTTATTTAAAAGTACGCTAGAACTCAGGAACAACTCTCGCCCCGGGAAGACCAGGCGGTATCAGGCTCCTTGCCAGTCTCCTCGGCAGATGGCTCTTTGTCGACCTCGGTTTTCTTATCATCGCTGGCGCTGCTGGAATCGACTTCTTCTTTAGAGGGCTCTTCTTTGGTACTGGTGCTGGTATTCGTGTCGCCATCGCTACTGG
>JAUIJG010000206.1 GCA_030431355.1 bacterium | reverse complement strand
AGCCTGGAATAAATATGTGAGCGACGGCGACATTCTAGAGGCCGATAAAAGACCTGATCTGGTGGCAACGAATTTCTCCAGAGGCCCAAATGTTCAGGATCGAGAGATCTGGGAGTAAGGATATATCCAGCGCCAATCCGAAGAATAGGATAATATATTCATGGCGCAGCTTTCAGATATACGGATCATGAACGAACAATCAAATATAACCAATTTAGATTTTCATCCCCCGTTGAGAACATACAGCTCCGGCGATACCATCATCTGCCAGGTGCAAGCGAAGACTGACGGAGGCTTTATTGTAGGACTACCGAATAAAGATATTCGCTCTGCTTTCCTGCCGACCAACCTTGATTTTTCCATCGGCTTACCGGTGGAGGTTTTCTATGTCGATCACCTGGACGGCAAACTGCTCTTCTCCCTCACCGATGATGAGTTCAGGAAACACGCTCGCCAGAAAGTAAAGGCATACAGCTACCCACAGTATAGTTGTTGAAAACAGAACAATTTGACTTTTAGAAAATAGAAAAAGAAGACTATTCAAACAATAGACAAGTCGAATAGTCTTCTTTTTGAACAGTCCTAATGATGACTAAAGAATAATAAAATGAAATCCGGTCTGGATCCCCACCGGATTTTTCGCAAAACAAATCAACTTTGATCAAGCTCAAGATTTCGGTATCAAATATAGTGGCGTCATCGATTTTGCAGAGACCTTAAAAAAACCTCTCCTGTATAGACATTCAAATGCATTCATGGTAAGATGGATAAAGCGGAAGCGTAGTGCCTGTAATCGACCCGGTTATTGATATTACCGAAGGCGATGATGATGGTGATGCTTTTGTCGGCGGTTAGCCAGAGTAGCAAGTTTCACTTGCTTAATTGGAGGTGGAAGAGGTTTAGAGGCTAACCCGGGCAAAGTCCCTGATAGAGCTAATAGTACGAACTCAGTTGTACGTTGTTGAATTAGCGCTTTTATAAATTAGGGACATTGAAGCCTGACATTTTTCGAACGACCATACTCAAACCCGTTAGGAATAAGCTGTTCAATAGGCAACAGTCTTACACCTGGCTCGTTTCGAGCTGTCTATAATCCGCCAGGAAAAGCGGGTTCAGTCGGAGAAAATGCCTGGTTTCTGGTGCTGGTGGAATCGGATCATATTAAATCCAATTAATCATGGTCCCCCAGGCGATTCGCTTTCCCGGAAAGCTGTTCCTGACAGCTTCGAACATAAGCCGGATCAAATTGAACTCCGGTTATTTTTTCGATAGTGCAAGAGGTGATTTAATGCGTAACTCATTTGGAGAAAACAAGATATTCAACGTTATCAGAGACTGTCATTCTTCTCTCAAGTGGCTCAGCCAGGAAGAGGGAATCTCCGAAAAGGAAGCCCCCGAGGAACACAAAGAGAATCTAAAACAACTCGAGAAACTCGGAATCGTCTATAAGCGCAATGGAAGGAGTCTGGGAATTCGCTGGCAGCGTCTACGCAAACTGGTTGAACGTTCAGGCAGCCAGGGCGTCCCCTACGAACCAGCCGACCTGGTCGAATATTTCGCGGTCACAGCCGCCGGTTAAGAACCGACCAAAAACTAGAACTAAACAAAAACCCGACTATATAGTCGGGTTTTTTATGACCATTAGCTTGATTGCAATAGAAAAAATTCTAGCCTTGCTTTGATCTGAGTAAGACGCCACTAAGAAGTTCCATGGCTTGATCGTCGAAAACATTATTCTTCAATGCCTTCTCAAGAAACTGTTTCTCATCTTCTGAAACGATTCCATCAGCCATGATGAACTCTTTGATTACTCGAGCTTCGTACTTATCAATCTTACCGTCATCGGCCAGACATTCTTTCAGTGCATCCTCGAGAGACCTTTCTGCCACTTTAACGCCTCCTTAATTAGTAGAGATTTTGAGGTGATTATACTTTAGTATGCCCATGTGTTGATGTTCTAAGCAGGAGATTCGGAAGAAGATGGAGATAAGCGCTACAGAACTTAAAGATAAGCTAGATGCCGGGGAAAGCCCGGTCCTGCTTGACATTAGAGAGCCCCACGAGATTCAAATAGCTAGCCTGGACAACTGTTTGCATATTCCCATGGGAGAAGTTCCGGACCGGCTACCGGAGCTAGAAAAATACAAAGAGCATGACATCGTTGTTATCTGTCGAACCGGAAGTCGCTCCGGTAGATGTACCGAGTTCTTGAGATCCCACGGATTTTTAAAAGCACTTAATCTTACCGGCGGACTCCATGCCTGGTCAGATGATGTGGATCCGGAAGTAATGAAGTACTGATTTTGAACTAAATCCGGTATCATCAAAATTGCCGGTTGGACCTAACTAAGGCACTGACACCAATCCCTTTCTATCAATCTCAATGGTTGATGTTCGCTTGCCCTGGGAGAGAATGAAAGAGGAAGGGCTCTCCGGCAAACCGTCCGAGTTAAATGTGACGATACCATTGAGAGTGATTCCTTCCGGCAGCACCACTTCCTGAACCACTGCCAGATCATAAATAATCACATAGCGGAAAGGAGCCTTCTTGGAAGTCCTTGAAAAGACCAGGGTTTTAGGACGCACAGCCTTGAGGGTCACCTTCTTATTGAGGCTAACCGCCTGCTCTTTGGTCCAGTGAAGGTCGTTAACCAGATCATGGGTAATATTGTTGAGCAACATATGCGCCTTGGTATAGCTCACCACCCTGAGCCCAAACCATGGCACTGCAAAAAACATAAACAGAAATACCAGAGCCTCGAACTTACGAATTTTGGCCCAACTCAGCTGCAACCACCGGTCTCGGAAGTTTGTCCCTTTGCTTTCCGCTTTCTCTTCAGCTCTATTTTTGTCCGACAATTGCAAGACTCTCCTTATAGGAAAGTATAGAGTACCCGGTCATATTCGGAAATCATGCTGTTTGAATTTCAGCTTCGCTCTTTAGCTCAAGCTCTTCTATCATCGCCTCTCGCATTTTGAATTTGCGAATCTTACCTGTCACTGTCATGGGATATTGCTCGACTACTTTTATGTATCTGGGCACCTTGAAGTGTGAAACTCTCGACTTAAGCCAATCTTTAATATCAGACGGCGTCAATGATGCGCCGGATTTTAGCACTACCCAGAGAGCTACTTCCTCGCCAAGTTTATGATCGGGAACGCCGAAAACCTGTGCTTGAGAGATTGACTCGTGCTGATGAAGAACTTCTTCAATCTCGCGAGGATATACATTCTCTCCGCCTCGGGCGATCATGTCTTTGGAGCGTCCGGTGATGTTCAGATATCCACTCTCATTCATTACCCCAAGATCACCGGAATGCAGCCAGCCTCCTGAATCTATCGCCTGGGTTGTGGCTTCATGATTATTCCAATAGCCGAGCATAACCAGATGACCTCTACAGCAGATCTCTCCCTGGAGTCCTCTCTCCAGAATTTCACCGGTTTCGGTGTCAATGATTTTCACCTCACTATGGGCGATGGCCCGACCTACGGTGGTTGACCTTATCTCAAGAGAATCATCGACTGTGGTGGCGGTCATCAATGGAGAAGACTCGGTCAGTCCATAAAGAATAACGACATCTTCCATATGCATTCTGTTTGCCACCTGTCGCATCAGCTCCACCGGGCAGGGGGCACCAGCCATAAATCCACTTCTTAGTGAGCTGACATCAAAATCCTGAAACCGTGGATGTTCCAGCTGGCCGATGAACATGGTAGGAACACCGGATAAATGGGTGCATCGCTCGGCTTCAATGGCGGTGAGAGTGGGAATCTCCTGAAAGTATGGAGAAGGAATCACCACGGTACCGCCCACACTGAAGGTGGCAAGGGCCGAGCTGATCATTCCACCGCAATGGTAGAAAGGCATAGGTACGCAAAATCTGCTGCTTGAATCTAACTTCATGGCTACAGCAGCCTGATATGCATTGTTGATAATGTTGTGGTGACTGAGAGTAACGCCTTTGGGAAATCCGGTGGTGCCGGAAGTATATTGAATATTAACGGGAGCATCTATCTTAGTGCTGGTCTTACTCTTAGCCAGAACTTCTCGGTGTGACTGATCGCCGCTGCGCAAAAATTGACTATAGTTATTGAGACCAACTGTAGTATCACCGTCCGAGTCGAGAAAGATCACCCTGGATAAAGTTGAACAACTGGAATCTTCCGGTGAAACGCTGGAAAAGAGATGAGGCGCTAGCTCCTGGATCATTTCCAGATAATTGCTGGTTCTGTTTTCCACCAGAGAAAATAAGACCTTGATTCCGGATTGATTGAGAGCATACTCAAGCTCCATCTGTTTGTATCCCGGATTGATATTGACAAGAACAGCGCCGGATTTTACCGCTGCCAGAAATATCACGAACCACTGATAGTTATTGGTTGACCAGATTCCTACCCGGTCTCCTGGTTTGATCCCGGAGGAGATCAAAGCCAGGGCGAGATCATCTGACTGACGATCAAGCTCACGATAAGATAGGCGAACCTGCTGCTGGCAACTTACCAGAGCTTCTTGCTCACCTCTTTCTCTAACAATCGCGTCAAAATAGCCGACAATTGTTTCACCGATGAGAGGCTCGGTTGAAACTCCGTGATAATAGCTGAGACTGGTCATAGACAATGCCCTTGAAACAAACTTTCAAAGGAAGCATTGTATTACATAGGAATAACTTCGGGACCACCTAGAATCAGGTTTTTATTGTCGTTGTTCCGATGTCTGGGTCGGAATACCGACACTGTCTCACCGGTATCTAAACCAAGGCTTTCGCTGGCGGTTTTGCCAAGCTTCTCGACCTGCTTCAAGGACTCGGTCTTGACGTAGTTCACGGTCACCAATCCGGCATGCTCTTGTCCGGTTCTGACGGCTCCGACAATCTCGCCGGCGCTGGATGGAGAGGAGAGACCAGCCGATACTAAGGAAAGTCCGGCCAGGACGAAGACAGATTTGAGAACGAACTTGGATTTCATATCTAGATTCGATTCCTCTCGAAACTCTATGCAGCAAGTATAGGTGCAGCCATATAAAATGGAAAGGAATGTATAAATGGTTTAAGATTTCAAAAGTGCAGAAAAGCTCCTCAGCTCACCTGTTGACATCATTTATGAATATACTCTCATCGTTTTTAGTACCATGACAACCCTTCAAAAAAGAACAATCAAACTAAAAAAATATCTCGGCTCCGTTCTGGTTCTGGCAAGCTTCCTATCGGTCCTCCCAGCCCATGCCCTGACCCAGGAAGAGGATTACCAGATGAGGGTTTTCATAAACAAAGGCAATCAGTTACTTTCCAGGCGCCTTTATGACCAGGCCATAGAAGAGTACGAGAAAGCCCTAGCCCTGGACCCTGGAAATAGAATCGCCCTGGACAACATCGCTCTGGTCCACAATAACCGCGGCAACGAGTATTTCAGCAGAAGAAACTTTGCCGAGGCAAAAAAAGAATGGGAAAAGGCTCTCGAGATCAATCCCCGAGACGGCGTGGCAAGACGAAATCTCCAGGTTTTAGCCTTACACATGAGCAGAATGAACGCTCGACCGAAACCCAATTCCGATCTAAATCCTAACCCTGATTCATCTGAAGACCTGGATGATGATGATATTCCGACCGGAGAGGTACCAAATCAGAAAAAGGCGGAGACTTCAGATAGGCCCGAAAGGCAAGATGATCTAAAGGATAAAGAGAAATCGAATTCACCTTCTAAAGAAGAGAAGCCGCAGACAAATAATCAGGCACCATCAGCAGTGATTATCAATGCTGGGGAAGCAAGCACCGCGGATAGCACCGAAGCAGAAAGTTCTCAATCGGTGGAGTCTATCCTCAGCGATTCCCTTGCCACCCTGAAGAGCGTCTCGCACAAGAACACAGCGCCTTCCCCCGTGGTTGAAACAGATCCGTTCAAAGTAGTCAAAGAGCCTGAAGAGAGCAATTCGAGTGAAGAGCGGGAAACAAAACCGAAGCCTAAAGAGCCGGCTGCTAAATCCGATATCGCGAATGCTAAAAAAGGTAGAGAAGAAAGCGCCGGAAAAAATACCGAAAAAAACAGCAAAGAAATTACCAGTCCAAGAAAAAGTAGCCGGAACAAAAAACGGCAGAAAGCAGATTCCAAGTCCAGGAATGACAAAGACGATGAGCTTAATTTGAAAGAGAAGCTTGCCCGGCTCGAAAAGGAAGTCTTTGGAGAAGTTAGAGAACGGGACCCGATTATGAAGCGGCTGAAGCAGCTGGAAAAAGATACCCTGGGCAAACAGCAAAGCGGTACGGTAAAAGAGCGCATCAAAAACCTGAATGAACTCTACGGATTCTAAATTTAGTTAAAAGTACGCCCGTTGAATTTTATCCAACCGCCCGGTTTCCTCCGGCTTGTGGAACGATGGGTGTAATGCAACACTCCGCCTCGCTCATTCCAGATGTACTCCCCCTGTATCTCAACCACATCACCGACTCTCAGAGGCACCCGGGGAGCCAGGTCGATGTTATGGGCCACCAGAACAGTGGTTCCGTTGCTTAATTTCAGCAAGAAGCGCTGGTGACGCCTGCCCCTGGTGTCTTCTTTCATCAGTTTGTAAACCCGGGCCACGCACCTGACAGGAGCCTGCCTGGCTCGGGCACTCTGTAGTTCGATCAGACCGGCATCATCGAGGGGAAGGGAACCGGCTGAAGGGTCATAGGAGGGGCCGGTCTGGGCTATTTGATTGGTCGAGGTTGACGAGGCTGAATTAGACATACTCTCCGGCTTGAATGGTGTGACCGGATGACCATCTTCACTGGTTGTCTTCTCAGGCTTGTTTGCTCCCCGGACCAGGTCGTTGGCAAATCGATTGACGATCAGGTGACTGGAGCCGGTGGCAGCCTTTCTAAGCCTCTGATTTTCGCCGTCGCCGTATTCCAAACTTGGGAAGCTCGAAGCTTTTGAGTCGGTTGAATGGTCAAAAGTAGACTGGGACGCTTGCTTGGAATGCCCACTGGAGCAGGCACTCGGCACAATCAATAGCATCGAGATATACAGCAAATAGAGAATACACCTACCTGCAGGTAAGATATTTCTTCGCCATGACGGGGTCTTAAATCTCAAAATCATCATTATTACCTGCATCAGCCAGGTTTACCCAGGAGGCATATTGGCTTGCTCCGTGGTATATAGTTGGTGTATTGGTATTTATTATGGGAACCACGGGTAGAGTATCAGCTTATGTTGTCGACAGTTTATCTTACCGGAGATTCTGTAGAAGCTCGAGCATTTGTTGACGAGCTGCCTCTCCACGACTGGAGAACAGTCGCCTTGACCCGCTTGCAGAAGCATGGATTAACGGTGGTAAACCCGGTTGAAATAGCCTGGCAAAATAGCAGGTCTAAAGAAGCCATAGAAGCCTTCGCTCTCGACGACTTTGCCGACAAGAGAGTTAGAAGAGCGCTGGATCTTATCGACGAATCCGACGCACTCCTTGCCAATGTGGAAAGTTCAAATTACGGCACGGCCATGGAGATCTTCTATGCTCATCGCCGGGGCAAGATGGTAACCGTGGTCGGTCCATCCCCCTTCAGCCCCTGGGTTCTGAGTCATTCCCAGGCAAGGTTCGAAGACATAAATCGAGCCATCGATTACATAATTCAAGAGAACCCACAACTTGCTCCTCTGTCCTGGTCACTGCAATACGAAGCTCATCTTTCCGAAAGATATGAGCAGATGCCACCCTGCGGAGAGCCCGACTACAAGTTCCTTGGTGGCACCAAGCCGACTCTGGTGATTGCTCCCCATGCCACAGCATATTGGCGGGAAGGTGAATTCCACGAACAGGATTCATACACAGGCTCCATCGCTTCGGTGCTCAATCGCCTCACCGGCTGCCACTCATTGATCTCCAACTACTGCAGCGCGGCGGATACCTGCTGGTATCTGGAAACGCCATTTAGAAGAGCGCTCACCGATGTAATTACCTCCGGGAAAATCGGAATGGTTGTTCTCTTACTCGGCTCTACCTGGCAGGAAGCCCCTGGCTTACAAGTATCCTGCTACGGACGCAAAGAGTCTGTGTTGAAGCGCTATCAAAAGCAGCTCAGTGAAAAGCTCTCCTCACTGGAGAAAGTCATCCCCGGCTCTTTCGACAAACCGGTTCGCCCACTTGCCAGTTTCATCTCCGATGAACTAGATACTCCGACTGTGGTCTTGAGGCTTCATAAGCGCTACCGTATGCCGCGTTTGCAACCCTTACAATATTCAAAGCTGGTGGGCTCTCTGGCTGATTTCATTACCGAAACCGGGCTGGCGCTTGAGCGGAGTCAAAGCTAAATGTCTGCCGAGCTTATCGCCCTGGTGACCTGTCCGCAAAACCTTGCTGAGAGCATTGCCGAGTCGCTGGTGAAAGAGAAGCTGGTCGCTTGTGTCAATATCATCAAAGAGGTGACCTCAGTATATCGCTGGGAGGGAACCGTGGAAAAGGACCCGGAGTCTCTGCTTTTGATAAAGACAAACAAAGAAAACTGGACCGAGTTCCAGGAGAAGATCGAGGAGCTTCATCCCTACGAAGTTCCTGAAATCATTGCTGTTCCCATCGAATTGGGTAGCCAGGCCTATTTATCATGGCTCAATAATTCTGTTAAAAATTAAACTGTAGGAATCTGCACCAGAGAAACTAGAGGAGAGAAACGTGTCCGGGACAACCATCGTAGAAGTCTTTTGGAAGCGGATTTCGGATACTCCCGACAAAGCTGCCATATATCACAAGACCGGCGGTGAATATAAACCACTGACATGGAAAGAGTACGGAGAGACAGTCAAAGCTCTCTGCGCAGCTCTGCTGCAGTATGGCGTGGACAAGACCACCAATGTGGGAATTCTGGCTGACAATTGTCCTAAATGGAGCTTCTGCGACCTGGCGATCCTGTCATCCGGTGGAAACACGGTGCCCATTTACTCAACCCTGGCACCGGATGAAGTGGCTTATATAGTGCGACACAGCGAGGTCGATATACTATTTCTAGAGGACTCAGCCCAACTGGAAAAGGTCGTTGGCCACGAAACCAGCCCTCCGGAGACTCTGCGAACCATAGTGGTCATGGACGATAGTCTGGTGGAACACGATACCCACCTGAAGATAATCGGATGGAGCGATTTCATCAAAGAGGGCAACCAGTTCCTCTGCGAGCAGACGGACAAGGTGGAGCAAGCCATCCATGCCGTCGAACCGGACGACCTCGCCACCATAGTCTACACATCAGG
>JAUIJG010000205.1 GCA_030431355.1 bacterium | reverse complement strand
ACTTATGGAGGGATCATTGGTCTTGGCGATGTTGATGGAATATGGAATAGAAGGCTCGGCAAATTTCAATCTCTCAGAGACCGCCGATGCGCCATCACCATTGAGACCCATGAAATTTATGATCGCCTGATCTCCAGGCAGACGAAAAAGCCTGGGACGAGGATTGCCGATTGAAGCCCTGGCTGTAATAGAGCCGACTTCGGCAAATCCGAATCCCATGAAATTGAGGTGATTCAAGAGAGTGCCGTTCTTGTCGAATCCTGCCGCCAGACCGATTGGATTGCGCAACTCAGAACCCAGAAACGCCATCCTGAGATTATCCGGCATCGGCGGAAGAGAAATCAAACCGCACTCAATAAGTAAATTAAGCCAGGGCATACCTGTATGCGCGAAGGTATGCGCTTGCTCAGGATCGAGCTTAAAAAGAATAGGCTTCAGCGACCGCTCGTAAAACTGACAGGCTTGTTCTAGATTCATAATCTTCCAGGCTAAGCCCGGCTAACGAATCAGAATACCCGGGCAAAAAGATAATAGAGAACTATTGAAGCAATAGCAAGCAAGAGCGAGAAATGAATAAACAGATAAGCAGAATCATCCAGCCCCTGTGCAAATCTTTCGTGCCAGGGCAAGTCTTCCAGGGAATCATGGCTTTTGTTACGATTGAAAGAGAGCGTATCATCCCAGGTAAGCAACCTCTGTCTGGCTTCCACCAGTTCCTTCTTCAGGCTGAACACGGACTGAAAACGGTCTTTGCGATCATCGGTCAAGCATCTATCTATTATCGCTTCCATAATGCCATGGCCTAACTTTCTAGTAAGAACAGCGCCATCATCTCTGCGCTGGAAAGCGCCGGCAAACTGAACCACTTTCCGGGGCTGCCGGTTCAAGAGGACCTTCTGGAAAACCAGGCCCAGAGCTTTGATGTCCTCATAGGAATCCCCAGACCGTTTACGACTGCTCTTCAATCCGATATCTCCGGTTCCCCTGGCAAAATCCAGACCGACTATATTGACCTCGATCTCCCCCTGGCTGTTGGTAACGAGCAAGAGTGTATCCAGGCTCAGGTTGTTATGCTGAATCTTATGATCATGCATGTACTCAACAATTTCACAGATTGAACAAAACAGTCCCATGGCTTCATCCAGACTGATTCCATTTGTGGCAATAAAATCCCTCAAGGAGAGCCCATCCATACAATCGGTGACCATATAAGGCGCGCCGGAAGAATTTCCGAAATCAAGAATAGGCTCTATGCGGGGATGACTGAGTCTAGCGGCCAATCTGGCCTGACTCTCAAACTCAGCCATGTCAGCGTCGTTGAGAGAATGACTCTCCCTGACAGTCTTGAGATAAACATCTTTTTTCAAGACATGATCCCTGGCTTTTAAAGTAACCCAGGTTCGGTCATTTCTGACCAGTTCCAAAATTTCATACCGATTGCTCAAATTGGGCAAATCGGCTGCCAGATCATTTTGCATCTGTGTTCTAGATAGTAAGCGAGCGTAGTGAATACAAAGGCATAGGGGTTGCCTTTATAGAGTCTCACGCCAACATAACCGCAACGTGACAAAATATCTACAGTTTTTGAGCAGAAGAGTAAGGACTGAAAAAGCCCTTTTCGTCTCATTAAATTTCCAGTGGACTAGTGGATATGGATATTCGCTTCTTTGCGATATTCTTCCATCTTGTCCCATTCCAAAACTTCGGGACGATTTGTGGTCAGCTCATTCCAGGTAACATGGGGGCGATCACTTTCGACTTCCACCATGGAAATACAATCATCCACCGGGCAGACTGAAGAGCAAAGAGCACAGCCGACACAATCCTCTTCCCGCACGACAGGCCATTGCCTGGCGTTGCCGTCCGGGTCCACACCATTCGCTCCTTCGCTCAGTTTCATGTCTTTCAGATCTATGCACTGGTGTGCCGCATCATTACAGGCGATATAACAGAGATTGCACTGAATGCACTTGTCGTGATCGATTCTAGCCACAGTCTGGAATCCCAGGTCAAAGTCCCCAAAGCTGGAGACCCTTGGAAGGGACTTACCGATGAAGTCATCGCAGGTCTTGAAACCTTTTTCATCCATCCAGTTGGACATGCCGTCGATCATATCTTCCACGATACGGAAGCCCCAGTGCATAACGGCGGTACACACCTGAACGGAGGTGGAGCCCAGGAGCATGAATTCCACTGCATCCTGCCAGGTCTCAATACCGCCTATGCCTGATATAGGCAGATTGGCTTTAGCCACCTCGGGATCATTGGCCACGGAACTCAAAAGATGAAGGGCGATGGGCTTAACCGCAGGACCGGCATATCCGCCATGGCCTCCCTTGCCGCCCACATTCGGCTTGAGTTCGAAAGAATCCAGGTCGACTCCCATGATACTGTTGATGGTGTTGATCAGGGAGAGCGCGTTGGCGCCTCCATTTACCGCCGCACGAGCCGGCTGGACAATATCGGTAATGTTTGGTGTCAGTTTTACAATAACCGGCTTGGTGGCCACATCCATGACCCACTCGGTAACCATACATGTATAGTCGGGAACCTGTCCCATGGCGGACCCCATTCCACGCTCGGACATACCGTGGGGACAACCGAAATTAAGTTCGAAACCATCGGCACCGGTCTCTTCGGTTCGTTTAACTATCTCCTGCCAGGCTTCCTTCTTTGACTCAACCATTATCGATACGATAACGGCATGATCAGGAAAGTTCTTTTTGACCTCGGCTATCTCCTTGAGATTCACCTCCAGCGGTCGGTCAGAAATAAGCTCTATATTGTTGAGACCAACAATCTTCGTACCCTTGTAGTCGATGGTACCGTATCTGTTGCAAACGTTGAGTACAGGTGCACCGATGGTTTTCCAGACAGCGCCCCCCCAACCCTGTTCAAAAGCCTTCTGAACTTGATAGGCGGAGTTAGCCGGCGGAGCCGACGCTAGCCAAAACGGATTAGGGGATTTGATACCACAAAAGTCAATCTCTAGGTTAGCCATAAAACAAAAATCCTTTCTTTAAAATTGCCGGGAATAAAAGATGTCGCGCTCGCTCTGAATACTCTAGATAGCAGACTTGGCTGCCACCACAAGCTCGGAAGCATCTTTTCCGCTTAAAGCGGAATGTATAGCGCGAGCGGCAATCTTGCCGTCTTCCACCGCCATAACGGTGGATGCCTCTCCTTTGCTACGAACACAATCTCCACCAGCATAAATATCATCGTTGGCAGTTTTATTTGTTTCGGAATCTACTGCTATATATCCTTTATCTGTCTGCACCCCGAACTTACTCAAAGCTTCGATCACCATATTTGGTTTTTCCTGACCGATAGCTTTGATGAGCATGTCGCATGGCACTTCAAACTCCGAACCTTCCACGGGAACGGGTCGCCTTCGTCCCATGGCATCAGGCTCTCCAAGATCCATTCTCATGCACTTCAAGCCTTTTACTTTTCCGTTTTCGCCCACCGCTTCTATCGGCTGGGTAAGAAACATGAAGCTTACCCCTTCCGAAAGAGCAAACTCATATTCGAAATGATAAGCAGGCATCTCTGACTCCGACCGGCGATAGATGATTGCCACTCTCTCGGAGCCCAAACGTCTGGCGATGGTGGCACAGTCGATACCGGTATTTCCAGCACCGATGACACAAACGCGCTGACCGAATTTGATCTCCTTCAAGTCCCTGGTCTTGGTCTCTTCGATAAAATCAAGACCATCATGGACTCCTTCGAGATCTTCTCCAGGAATCTTCATCTCCGGCACTTTACCAAGACCGACGGAGACAAATACTTTATCGAAATCCTTGAGCAGCTGTTCGAAAGTAATGTCTTTTCCGATCTCAACATTGTATTTGAATTTGACGCCCAGGGACTCAATCATCTTAACTTCGTCCAGGGAGACTTCAACCGGCTCTCGGAAGACAACGATGCCATAGGTGTCGAGACCGCCGCCCCACTCACGCTTCTCGAAGCAGGTAACTTCGTATCCAAGCTTGGCCAACTCTCCGGCACAGGATAGACCCGCCGGTCCGCTTCCGACAATCGCTACCTTCTTCCCGTTGGCTGGTAGGGGCTCGAAAAACTTGATCTCTTTCTCTTTGGCATAATCCATGGCATAGCGCTGCAAACGTCCGATGGTTATAGGCTTCTGGTCATGCTCTAAAACGCAATCCCCCTCGCAAAGCTCTTCCACGGGACAAACCCTGGAACAAGTGGCTCCAAGCAGATTGGACTCCAGGATCGTTCTAGCGGATCCTTTCACGTTGCCGGTGGCAATCTTCCGAATAAATGTCGGAATATCGATGGAGGTCGGACATGCCACCATGCATGGCGCGTCATGGCAGTAAAGACATCGATTCGCTTCCGTCACCGCTTCCCTTTCCGAATAGGGCGGATAGTATTCTTGAAAGCGCTCGTCGATGGTTTTCTCCCAGTGCTTGTTCTTGTAGGGTTTGTAATGCTCAGCCATTCTCAATCCTTATATATGTATTTGAGTCTCGAGTTTCCTAAAGTCATCAAAATCGACTAGAGCTTTACCAACTCCTCATAGGTCTCCGGTCTGCGATCGCGGAAGAACTGCCAGGTATGACGAACTTGCTCAATTTCATCCAGATCGATGTCGGCGACGACAAGCTCTTCTTTATCCCGGCTTGCCTCCTTGATGATCTGACCTTTAGGGTTGCAGAAATAACTGGTGCCGTAGAACTCTCCAATATTCCAGGGCTCTTCGGTACCGACCCTATTGATCGCTCCGATGAAGTATCCGTTAGCCGCTGCATGGGCAGGTTGCTCAAGCTTCCATAGATATTCGGAAAGACCGGCTACAGTGGCGGATGGGTTGAACACTATTTCGGCACCGTTCAGGCCGAGCGCTCTTGCCCCTTCCGGGAAGTGTCGGTCATAGCAGATGTAGACGCCGATGGTGGCATATTTGGTGTGGAATACCGGGTAGCCGAGATTTCCTGGACGGAAGTAGAACTTCTCCCAGAATCCGGGAGCCACATGGGGAATATGATTCTTACGATACTTGCCTAGATAGGTGCCGTCCGCGTCGATAACAGCAGCGCTGTTGTAGTAGATACCTGCCTGTTCTTTCTCGTAAATAGGCACGATGAGAACCATGGCATGTTTCTTAGCAACTTCCTGCAATTTCTTGACAGTGGGTCCATCGGGAATGGACTCGGCGGACTCGTACCAGCAAGTCTCCTGCTCTGCGCAGAAATATGGTCCGTTGAAAATCTCCTGATAGCAGAGAATTTTGACCCCGTCTTTGGCCGCTTGCTCCGTGTACTCCAGATGTTTATCAAGCATCGATTGCTTGATTTTCTCCATCGTCTTTTTGTCGGTTCCACCCTCCGGTGATACCACGGCGTTCTTTGTCTGGATAAGACCACATCTAACCACTCTCGACATAATAGTGTCCGTTCTCCCTTTTGGTGTCGCTAAAATCAAACAGGCTAATCTAAAGTTTAGATAGGCGCGGCTTTTAAACCGGCACTTTAGCCAGGGTTTCCATTGCTTTTCTCAATACTTTGAGCGTCGAATCGACATTCTCTTTGGTTATGTTCATGGGCGGCTTGATTCTGAGGACATTGCCATAAAGTCCGCCTTTACCGATAACTACTCCATCATCTTTGGACATCTCCACCACTTTCTTGGTCTCTTCCACCAGAGGTGTTTTGTCCGGAGCGGCAAGCTCAACTCCCAACATCAATCCTTTTCCTCTCACCTCACCGATGAGGGAAGGGAAACTCTTCTGCAGGTCTTTCAACCCTTCCACGAGATAATCGCCGACAACCCGCGCGTTCTCCATGAGGTTTTCTTCCTCAATGGTATCGAGAACAGCAAGAGCAGTCGCAGAAGATACCGGATTACCTCCGAAAGTGTTGATCTGTTGTTTGGTCAGATGCTCCGCGATCTGAGACGTAACTACCACGGCGCCTATCGGCAGCCCGTTGCCCAAACCTTTAGCCATGGTCATCATGTCCGGCTCAACACCCCAGTTGGTTATCCCGAACCAGTGTTTGCCGGTTCGTCCCACACCGGTCTGTACCTCATCAGAGATAAAGAGAGCGCCATAGTTATCCAGAACTTTTTTGACTTCTTTGAAATAATCATCGGGAGGAGTAATCGCTCCACCTACACCCTGGATAGGTTCGGCGATCATGGCGGCCGGCTTTCCGGAAGTCTGGGTCTGGATTGTACGCTCCAGATCCTTGACACATTCGAGCGAGCAATTGTCCGGGGTCTTCTTGAAGGGACAGCGGTAACAGTAGGCGTTTGCCGTATGGACGATCCCGCTGGCCGGCATCAGGTCCGGGCGCCACCCATGGTTGGCAGTCATCGAAGTAGCCAGGTGAGACTCTCCATGATAGGAATGCTGAAGAGTGATAATTTCATGCCTTCCGGTGGCCAGACGAGCAAAGCGAACAGCATTCTCGTTGGCTTCGGTGCCGGAGTTGGTGACAAATGTTTTTGAAAGATCCCCGGGGGTTATCTCGGCCAGTTTTTCGCCGAGGTCAGCCATGGGCTGGGTCATGAATATGGTGGATGTGTGCTGCAGAGTCTGAATCTGTTCGACAGTTCTCTGGGTTACCTTGGGATGACAGTGTCCGACACTGATGGTGACAATACCGGCAAACATATCGAGATACTCTCTGCCTGTCTCGTCATAGAGATACTGCCCTCTTCCTTTGACGAAGTGCGGAGGGTCTGAATACAGATGCTTAACTCCCGGAACGATGTATTTATCCCGCTTCTGGCGCAACTCTTCCCGATTCATCGTGGACTTCACTGGCATTCTCCTCTTCCAACTAACCGACTGGATAGAATATTTCTGTTGGGCACTTCCGATGGTGATTCGGATCTCGAATTATAAGTAGCTCGGCCGCAGCTATCGCTCTCAAACTCCCCGTTCCAAATTATCAATTGCCTGCACTGAATACAGTGCAATTGAGCAAAGAGCAGCAATGCCGAAACTTAAAGACAGAAAAACCACCCCTGGATAGACCGGGGGGAATTCGCTATTTATAAGTAAAGGATATCCTGCTTATGAAATAGTACTAACTGAGCTTTATAATCGTCAACAATTTAGCCTTAATGCTGGTTAATAGAAAAGCTCGACCAGGAAATATGCAGAAATTACCGGAGACGGCAGTTTTCTATTCCAATCGATTCACAATCAGTGACAAACCCAGATATTCCTTGACTGGGTTCTGACGCGACTGTTAGTATCTTTCCCTGGCTTATTTAAGCGCCCGTAGCTCAGTTGGTAGAGCACTCGGCTTTTAACCGATTGGTCCTGCGTTCGAGTCGCAGCGGGCGCAATTTTTTTAACTGAATAAAGACAGTAGAGATGTTCTACCAGGGGAAGTTATACCGGGAGAACATCGGTACTCCGCCGGTGGTGAGACCCTTTCTGAAGTCGATCACTCCCACCTGAACCCCTCTGTCCTCGAAGGAAGTAGGAAATAGGTACAGGGAAGCGGAGAATTGGCTGACATGGCCTCGTCTTGTGGCGCCGGCTCCAAGTTGAAAAACAACTTCCAGTCCCCGGGGCGACTTAATCGGAGCATCCAGCTCAAAATACTTTTCAAGCAGCAGATCGTCCCCGTACGGCGGCGGCTCTTCAAAATCTATCGGCTCGGCGTGGGTGGACCACTCCCAGAGTATGCTGTCTGTTCCGGCTCGCTTAAGACGAACATTGAGCCTGGGGAACCAATGATCATCGCTACTTGATTCCCGGTATACGCTCAAACGCCCCCGGGTGAGAGCGGGGCGGTCCACCAGAAGCTGACGACCATAAGCATCGATTTCATCCATAATTTCTGGGACTCCTTGCCATAATTCGGATAATTTTGACTTGAATTAGCCTGTCTAACTAAGGATAACACTCTCAATCCTAATTAGTTTCCAGCTTCGTCTCCAGCCGAGTCAAATAAGTAGGATCCCAAGCATTCATTTTTTCGTAGAAGATTGGATAATAAGCAGATTATGACTGTCGCAAGAAAAATAAACTTTCCAAACGATATTTCCTTAGGGAGCATCTACGCCGCTCCGCTATCCCAGCCAGAGTCCTGGGAGCTATTGACTATTCCCCAGGGACTGATAACCAAACCGGAGAATCAGCCCATTAGCTGGGAGTGGTTCGATGAAGCCAGAGGAACGATAGAAGTTCCGCCGGACACGAAACTAAAACTGAAGGTAAGTTCTTCGGCGGTGGAAGATATCGGCGCCCTGGAACAACTTGGTCCGGAAGATTTAAATGTCCTTGACATGAGCCGCACCCCGGCAACCGACACCAGCCTCATGAGCATCCGCCATCTGACCGGACTGAAATCCCTGGAGTTAGCCTATACAGCCATAACCAACGGCGGCATCGACATTATCCTCAGTCTCAAAAATCTGCATACCCTGGGTCTGACCAATACCGGTCTTTCCAATACAGGCATAACCACAATCAAAAATTTCGAGCACTTGAAAGAGCTCTGGTTGAACGGAACCCTCATAGACGATGAAGGTATAGATCATCTTCTCGGTCTCAAAGGACTGTGGCTTCTCGGACTCTCCGGCACAAAAGTCACCGGCGAAGGTCTGGACAAGCTTGCCTGCTTGCCCAATTTGTTGCGCATTTATATGTTCAACACCTCCATAGCTGAGTCGGATGTTTCCAACTTTCGCAAAAGCAACGCCGGTTGCCGGGTTAAATGGAAACGGGCAAACTACCAGCAACGCCCTGAATTCCTGGACCCGGATGATGTTCTCCTTGAACTTCCCCATGACAGAGAATTGGAAGCCCTGGGAATCTACAACATCGAACCCATGGACGATGATCAGTTCTGGGGTCTTATAGACAAACTCGACTGGGATGAGGAAGGAGACGACCTCAAAGTCATCGAACCGGCGGTGGTGGCACTGGCAGAGTTGGATAGAGAACGAATTCTGGCATTTGAAGAAGCCCTCTGCCGGAAGCTTTTCGCTCTCGACGGAGAGAGCTATGCCCGCCATGTCGGCCGCGAAGCTTACAAAGGCAGAGACAGTCATTTTTCCAAAAACTGGTTTCTCTCAGCCCGGTGCTGCGCCGTGGCAAACGGCAAAGAAGCTTATGAAGAGATCTGCAAAGAGCCGGAGAAGATGCCCAAAGACCTCGGTTTCAAGGCTCTCTGCCAGATAGCGCCTAAAGCCTACGAAAAGAAAGTAGGCGAAGACTTCACCTACA
>JAUIJG010000204.1 GCA_030431355.1 bacterium | reverse complement strand
CGAACAGGGCAACCTTATCTATTGGTCCTATGGAGTTGTGGCATTAGTAGTCTTCGCTGCCTCTTTCAGCGTCCGCTCTATAAAACAAGAAGAATCAGAAAGTACTGAATCGAACGACCCAATACACCCAATAAAAGCAGAAGACTATCTCAGATGGCTCCTCTATACATCAATCCCCGCCAGCTTGATGCTCGGAGTAACAACCTATGTCTCCACCGAGCTTTCTGCTCTGCCATTCTTCTGGGTGGTGCCACTGTTCATTTATCTTCTCTCCTTTGTTATCTGTTTTTCAAGACCGCCGAAATTCCTTCTGAGAGTCTCTAATGTTCTGGCACCGCTGCTTGCTCTGGTGGTTCTCGTAATGGTGTTCAAACAAGCGGTTCCCTACGAACAGAACGCTGGCGAGATCCCCATCACAGCAGGAATATCTATTCACTTGGCGGCACTCTTTTTAATTTCCCTGGCTTTGCACGGTAAACTAGCTGACGAGAGACCAAATCACACAAAGTTGACTCAATACTTTCTCTGTATCTCTATCGGCGGAGTTCTGGGTAGCAGCTTCAATACCTTTTTAGCGCCTCTCATATTCAATGCCTGGATAGAATATCCCTTGATTCTCTCTCTGGCGGCAGTCAGCCTGATGAGATGCCCGGAAAAACTGCAATCATTTCCATCCTATAAACGACACCTGACAAAGAGGGATCTAGCCATCCCACTTTTAGTTTTAGTGGTGGCATTCATTAGCTGGAAGCTCTGTCAGGGAGATATGCTTACTGTCATTTTGATACCACTTTCTTTGACTGTAGTTGCCACCATACTAACCGCAACAAACACAACTCAACTCAGAAGCGGACTTTCCATTGCTCTCTCTGCCCTTGTCCTGACTTTATTTTCCCTCGAGTCAAATACAGTTTACCGCTCCAGAAATTTCTTCGGATGCCTGAAAGTAAGTCTAAACAGAGTTGAGAACACCTGTCAGTTCTGGCATGGAATCACCATTCATGGAGTAGAGAGCCTCGATCCGGCTCTTAGAGGAAAACCACAGGCTTATTTCCATAGGAGTGGTCCCATCGGAGAACTTCTGACAGCGTTGAACAAAGACAAGCAAGATCCGCTGGCGGTCGTCGGTCTTGGGGCGGGCAGCCTGGCTGCCTATGCAAACCCTGGTCAAAAAATGTACTTATATGAGATCAATCCCGACGTGGTCAAAATAGCCTCCGATCCATTCTATTTTACCTATCTATTCCAAGCTAGAAAAAGAGGCGTGGCTCTGGAGATTGTAGAAGGTGATGGAAGATTGAAGCTGAAGAATTCCCCTTACCAATACTTCGGTTTGATTATTGTCGATGCTTTCAACTCAGACTCAATTCCTACCCATCTATTAACCAGAGAAGCTCTCAAGCTGTATGAATCGAAATTAAAAACGGGAGGCACCATAGCTTTTCAAGTCACCAATAATTACTACAATCTCAAACCTCTTCTTGCCGCTCTGGCCAAAGAAAGAGGTGCCAAAGCTCTATTCAAAAACGACTACTCGGTGGCCCGGGAACAGAAGAGATATCCGACAGAATGGGTGGTTCTAACTAAAGACCACAAAAGCCTGGAACAACTTAAGGAGTTACACTGGAAAGAGTTGGCTCCAAAGAAGAAGGTCAAAATCTGGACAGACGATTGCAGTAATCCATTAGAACTATTAATGGAGACGTTCTCCTGAGCGATAAAAATTCCAATCTCTATTCTATTTTTCTCCCACGTAAGCATATTCAGCTTCAGAGGGTGAGTCCAGATTAACCATTCTCAAAACTCTCCGAAAACGAATGTCGGCCACGCTTCCATTTTCCTGGTATGTTCTCCTGACACCACCACCGGTATAATCATACTTTTCATAATGAATCGGGTTGGTGTCAATAGTGCCACCAGGCAATGATGCGAAATCATCCCTGGAAGAGAGTCCTGGAGGAGCCCCCACAAATCCCGGGTCCCCTTTCTTCCACCACTTCTTGCCCTGGGCGCCCTCACCCGAGAAGAATACTTCACCGATGGTCAAGCCTGGTCGAACAGCACTTATCTTCACAGTGGAAACTGGGGGAGAGAAGGCAACCACCGAGTTGTCCATGGGCTCACCGGCATGTTTGCCTCCGTTTATGCGGCCGGGTCTATGGGAGTAAACCCGGACATAGAGATCGTAAGCAGGCGTCAAGGTGAGCTGAGCGTTGGTGGTGGTTGAAGGCCAGCTAAAGAAAGCCGAAGGCAGAGAGATCGGTCCTTTGACTATGGCTGGGTCACCATTGGTTATCGCGTCAAAAGATTCCATGAATGCCTGGGAATGGGCCACCACATAGTATGGAGCCGGCTTCTGGTCCTGACTTTGGTAAGAAATCAATCCATCGGAGTCAAATCGATAAATGTGCACTATTCCCCGCGGAATCACACCGAGGTTGGCAGCGGCAGGTCCCCAGGGAACATCGGCCCCCTGAGGGTCAAAGGGGGTGCTGTGCATACCGAGGACTGAGTTTACATTTGCTTTTGTCCCGGCTCTCTTAAGCCAGTCGTAGAAAGCAATTTTGCAAGAGTTGGAAGCGAGGTGGTTAGTGTCGGACGCAATGGGCCAGCCACCGGAGGTGGAGATCTGGCTGCCCATGTCGGTGGGATAATCCCCGACATCAGCGGTGTAGAAATCCGACTGGGCAGAACCGCTGTCCAGGGGACTTCCATAAAGACTCATGGGGTTGGCCAGGCTCTGGGGACCTGTGGGCATTCCATCCGGAAAACTTATTGTGAGAGCGCCCGGGTAGGGCTTGGGATCATAAACACTTGCCGGCTGCGCGCAGGCAACCGCTTTCAAGGTGCCGGATTTATTCAATCCGCTATCGTTGACCTGTTGCTGAGCTTCGGCCCTGATGATCGTCCGGTAAAAATAAGGCAGTGCAAGGGTGGTGACAAACTGTTTCTGGTCGACAATTTTGACAGCGTCTCCGATACCGGCAAAAACAAAGTCTGTACCGTTGAAAGGCACATTAGTGTAGGACTTGTAGTTGCCAGCCACGGTGTTCGAAGCTCCAAGAGTAGCGTCCGCGCCCACCGGCTGAGGGATGGGTACGTTGGTGTGACCGCCATTGGCCAATGCGCCCAAGCTCAACTGTAGCGAGCCTGCCACATAGTTGGATGAACCGGTCATACGGATCTGGTTCTGTTGGTAAGCCTGTTCGGCAGCCACATATGGAGTGATGGTGGAGCCGTCTTTGTCCTGGGCGGTGCCGGAAGGAGCTAGAGAAACTTCGATGGCATCGACCAGCTCCTGAGCCCTCACTTTGGCCGCGGTCAAATCGCTGAGAGCCAGCTCTTCCAGTTCAGGTACACCGAGCTGGTCGGCGATGATCAGGTCCAACCTGGCAGTTCCGATGAGGGTGTTTATAGAGTGCACGGGAGTAAAGAAAGTGTCTCCCGCCTGGGTCAGGGTTCCAGTCGGAGCGGAATCTGACACCCCGACAAAACCGAACTCTGGTGTATCTATCACGATGTTGCTCACTTCCCGGGCGGCAGCAAGAGCAGCGGCCTCAATAGCAGTCTTCTGTTCCGAGCTGCTACCAAGAAGACGCACGTAACCAAGGGCGAATAGCACTATGGCTACGATAATGAATATAAAAGCGGTTACCAGAACGAGCATATTCCCGCGTCTATCGCGGTGAGGCTTTAAACTTTCAATCATGGCTTCTACCTTACCTGGACCTTATTATTAATACTACCATCGTCATATGTCGGATAAACTCACACTTATTGGGGAGAAAGAAGTTATTAGGAGCTTTCAGAGTGGAATAAGGTCCACAGGCATCCTTAAAAATCCATCGAATCTACTTCTAGAAAAAACTCGAAATGGTTAACAGATCCCCAAGAATTTCTGATGAAAACGAGAGAGTTGAGACAGGTGGCAGAGCAAGAACCTGGGCTGCTCCCGAGCTCTACTTAAGTCATTCTGAAGCCCAACTCGGGACAGGTGGCAACGAGGGATCACTCACAGAAGACGCCCTGGAAGACATTCAGCAGTCTGACGTTCTCACCGGCCACGTCATAGGCGGCAAGTACAGAATCCTCGACCTTCTTGGTGAGGGTGCCATGGCAGTCGTATACGAAGCGCTGGAGCTGTCCACAAATCGCCGGGTGGCAGCCAAAACCCTTAAATACTCCGATGAAAGCATGGTTGCCAGATTCGCCAGGGAAGTAGAAATCCATCAGAAACTAAAGCACGAGAACATTGTCGAAGCCGTCGAATGCGTCATGGGTCCCAATAACATTTGCCTTTTCATCATGGAGATGCTTAAGGGAATGGACCTGGAAGAGATTCTTGAAAGCCAGGAGAGAATCGACAGCATCCCTGAGTATGTCTCAATCCTCTATCAAATCTGTGATGGACTTGAACATGCTCATAGACTCGGAGTAATTCACAGAGATTTGAAGCCGGAAAATATCATCGTTCTTCGCAACAACGATCAGCTCAAGCTAAAAATTCTGGACTTTGGTGTAGCAAAGATCCAGGAAGATCTGCAAAAGCTGACAAAAACCGGCGTGGTTCTCGGATCGCCGGCCTATATGAGTCCCGAGCAATGCATGGGCAAAAAATTGAGCGAGAGATCCGATATTTACTCGCTAGGCTCTCTGGCCTTCGAACTGCTCACCGGTGAACTCCCCTATGACGAGAACACCGCTGTGGACATGATGAAAGCTCATTGTGATCCCATGACTGAACCATTGAGCATTAAAGAGTGCAGACCGGATACACCGGCGGCGGAGATATTGCAAGGCATCATAAACACCTGCATGCATTACGACCCGGAGATGCGTTACAAAAACATCAACGCCTTAAAATGCGACCTGAACACCTGGTGGAAAGCCGCCCAGATAGGCGCTCCGGGAGACCCATCTCCTTTCCACTACGTGGACCCGGAAGAATACGAACGAAGCCTGGAAGAAGAGAAGAAGTCCATGGGTGGAGAGGATCTCTCCCAGCTTTCCAATCTTATAGACAGCCAGCGCAAATCACAGATTGATACCATGCGCGGGAACTTCAAAGAAGATGAACTGCCTCGCAAAAAGTTCGACAAGAAGAAACTTATTCCGGTGGCAATCGGCTTTGCTGTTCTGCTTGTAATATCCGGAGTCATCTACGGTATTACTCTCATCGACTTCAGTAAATTCAAACAACCCGAGTCACCGGCGGTGGAGACGCAATCAGAGAAGTCGGGGGACGAAGCAATATCCAATAGTGACGCTGAATCGTCAACAGAAACGAAGCCCCAGGTGAACAAGTCGAAGAAGAGAAAAATATACGCTCCTGGTTGGACAGGGAAATAAACACCCAAGAGAGTGAATTCACTACCACTTCAGTGTTAGAACAATCCCTCTAATGCGGGACGATCAAGGACTCGCTCATTGCTAAGATCGAAAGTGCAGAGTTCATTCATTTTCCCTTCCCCTTTGTTATCAAAACCCAATGACAAGAGTTCCGCATGGCAGCCCAGTTCGCTCATCTTCGTCTCTAGAGGCAGTGCCCGGAGGTCAGCTCTCCGAGGGAACCCCGCTCACGTCAAAAGATGGAGAAACGCCCTCAAAGGTAGACGACACTAGAATTGCTCAAGCTTCAAATCTTACCGGAACTATTCTGGATAACCGTTTTCAGGTCCTGGGTATCCTTGGTGAGGGTGCCATGGCGGTGGTCTACTACATCCGAGAGATTGAGTCAGGTAGGCTTTACGCAGCCAAAACGCTTAAGTACTCGGATGAAGAACTTGTGGCACGATTCGCCCGAGAAGTCAGAATTTATGAAAAACTAAAACACCCTAATATTGTTGATGCTAGAGAATGCCTGCGTTTGCCGGTTCCGGAAAGCCTGTGTTTCTCGATAATGGAGTTGATTGAAGGAACTGCTCTAGAAAAAATCCTTGCAAGTAAAGGCAACATTAGTGATTTGCCTGAGCTGATTTCAATCATTAGTCAGCTGCTAGATGGTCTTGAATACGCACACAATATGGGAGTGATTCACAGGGACTTGAAGCCCGACAATATTCTTAAAAGGGATGACATTCCAGGGACTCACATAAAGATCCTCGACTTTGGTCTTGCAAAATTACAAGAAGACCTTCAACGTCTTACCAAATCCGGAGTGGTACTAGGCTCACCGGCCTACATGAGTCCTGAGCAATGCATGGGAGAAGAAATGGACTGCCGCTCCGACATTTATTCCCTGGGGGTGATTCTTTTCGAGATGCTGACAGGCAAACTTCCTTATGAAGAGAATGCGCCTGTATCTATGATGCAAGCCCATTGCGATGAAGACAGATTACCCCTGACCTTAACTGCCGCGAACTTGAAGACGCCCTCCATTTTGACCTTACAGTACATAATCACAAAAATGCTTGCGTATTCGCCATCTGACCGCTACAGCAACATCAATGAAGTAAAAATGGAACTCCACCGGTGGTGGCTTAGCAGTGAGTGCTATCAAGAAGGAATCCCTTCTCCGTTTCCTTTTGAAGAGGTTGTCGTTCAACTAGATCAACCAAAAGATCCGGATGATGATGACATCACAATTGAGGACAGACTTGAGCTTGACGAACTTCTCATCAGTCAGTTGAGGAACCAGGCTAAAAAAGCCGCAGAACAAACCAATGAATACAAACTACCCAGGCGAAGATTCAATCCAAAGAGTTTGATGCCCCTGGCCATAGGAGTTGTTGCACTGGCGATAGTGTCAATGGCGATATTCATTCTTTCAGCAATCGAATCGTCCAAGAAAAATTCTCTTGATTCTGCCCCAAAACTGCAGACCTCAAGAAACCAGACTGTAAAGACAGCCGCACCCAAAATCACAAGTGAACATCCTTCAGTTCAAGTGGAAACAAGAACACCGGGTCTGACAAATAAAAAGAGTAAAAGACGGCGGATCCTTGGTCCTGGAAGAATCAGATAAAGAACCAGGGTCAGGTATAGCCTGGATCTTTTTGATTCAATCGGCTGTAAATCAGGTATATTTGAAGAAGAAGATGTTCCTGAATGTACAGTGATACTACGGTGATACAGTGAAAAGAAGTAAATTTCTCGCAGGATTCATATTCGGGTCCGTTCTTTACTTAGCCAGCTCCAGTGGCGCTGTCCTTGCTGTTCCGGATGTGGGCACCGCCAAGCTTACGGACTTACCTGGCGCAGATAGTGCCCGCAGGCAGAGTCGAAGATTGGCTGACGTTGCCGACGGTCCTTTGAAAAGTGACAGGGAAGCCATCCGGGCCTGGCTGGTAAAAGCGAGAAAGAGAGGGGTAGGAATCAAAGGCTACCTGACTGTATATAACGACATGGAAAGCTCAGTCAAAGCAGGCAAAAGCGAAGCCGAGGTCAAAGCAAAATTGGACCGAATTCAAAGAAGCATCGGTGAACAGTACGTTCAAAGTCGCAAACTACAATCACCAACAAGAAAAGTTCCAACCCGTGGCTCCCGTTCCCAGAAGTCTGGAAAAGTCGATATCAACTACGGAAGAAATCGCTATTGGACTCCCCATGAGATCAAAAGATCCTGCGATCGAGCCGAGCACGAGGCAGTTTTAAGAATTCCCGACCATCTCAAGAATGACATCGAAGTCCAACAAGACTTGAGAAGACAGCGGGACGAGAGAGAAAACCAGCTCATGCGCAGACATGGTTTCAAGGATAGAGACTTCACCAGAAACCCACACCGTTATAAAGATACCGGCAGGATAGGCTCCGGTGGAGCCGGCAGTGGTTGGGGCGCCTGGTAGCTACTGAATGCAAAGAATCACAAATACCAGCCTTAGCTGGCTCCATCGAGACTGAGTCTCAACTGCCTGGCTCTGGCTGATAGCAAGGTCGTACCCGACAGGATAAGGGCCATGGCGCCGCAAGTAGCCATCGCCAGAGGCGCTCCGTAGCTAGTGGCCGCAAGCCCGACCAGAACTCCACCCACAGGACCTATGCCGACCACAAAAGTCATCCAGACGCTCAAGACTTTTCCTCTCAAAGAGTCTTCCACTTCCAGCTGGATCATAGAGTTGCTGGCTGACATTTGGGTAGTGCTGAACAGACCTATAAAGGATGCTAGAAAAACCGACAGGTAAAAATTGGTGGAGAGAGAGAAAAGAATCAAGGAGACGGCGAATCCCATGGAAGCGACTCCAATTACTATTCTCAATATATGACCGGTTCGAGCCTTGTTGGCCAGGAGCATCGCCCCAAGAAATGAGCCCAGAGCCGCACCGGACATGAGGAATCCATAGCCGTCAATCTCCCGGTTCAAGACAGTCTTAGCAAAAACAGGCATCATCACTATGTATTGCATGCATAGAAGACTTGAGATAATTCCCAGGGTGAAGACCGTTCTGACATTGTCGTTACCGCAGACAAAGGAAAGACAACGTTTTAACCCATCTATCATGCTGCCCTCTCGTTCTTTTACGCTAGAACCCGCCTGGTTTGCCGAGTCGATTTTAAGAAGCGCACAGACAACAAAGAGAAAGCTCACTCCATTTAGGATGAAGCAAACTCCTTCTCCCAATCTTGATCCCAGGGCGTAGACGATGGCGATTGCAATCACCGGACCGACTGCTCGCGACGCGTGGAAACTGGAAGTGTTGAGACTCACGGCGTTGATAAGGTCCTTCTTCGGGACCAGGTTGAAAGTTATTGATTGCTTGGCCGGCAGGTCGATGGCGTTGGATAGACCGAGCAAGAAAGCAAGTAAAAGTACATGCCAGGTCTCCAGATGCCCGGAGATGGTTAACACACCAAGCAAAGTAGCCTGGAAGAACATAATCAGTTTAGTCCAGACAAGAATCTTCTTTCTCTCGAATCTATCCGCCAGGAATCCACCGAAGAAGCCCAGGAAAGCCACGGGCGAAAGTCTTAAAAAGTTGACCAGACCAAGCATAAAAGGAGAGCCGGTCAAATCGAGAACCAACCAGCTTATTACTGTGAGCTGAATCCAGGTGCCGCAATTGGACACCAGTTGGGAGAGGGCATAGACCCTATAGTTTTTGCTTCTTAGAGAACGAAAGGTCTGAAGCACCCATAGGGGTAAATCTGTTCGAGAGGCTAGCATAAAATGATCTGTGGGATTCCTTGGTCTAGATAATGCCGTAAAGCTCTTTCTTGACCCGGAGTCTAACAAAAGGTTCCTGGTCATCTCTTTACTTCTAATAAATTTTGGTGAATTCTCCTTGAACAGAGTAGCTTTGGAAATGACTAAATCCGCTCTATCCAGGAAAGAATGCTGATTC
>JAUIJG010000610.1 GCA_030431355.1 bacterium | reverse complement strand
GGAAAGACTTACTAAAAACTTCCTTCTTTCCGCTAAATCAGCGGACTGACTGAAATATCCCCGGTTACTCATATTTTTGCAATCAGTTCCTTGTCTGGACTTGAAACACCTTATTATAACTTCCTTGACCTTCCTATATTGATGCAGATTGTTCGTAGAGTAGATATGCCTCAAAAATCAGACAGTTACAGAAAACACAAAAAATTCCGTGCAGCATTCATGCTCTCACTCTGCCTTTGCGCGACCAGTTCGCCAAATGTCCTAGCAGGCGAGCTGAGTTCTATGACCACGGGAAGCGTGTTTGAACAGTATAGTCAGCAAAAACAGGAAAGCTCTTTCGAGAAAGGAAAGGTCGAGTATTCAAATAAATTGGACCTGGCTAGGGACTGCCGCTGGTCCAAGGATCACCGCCTGGGAGTAGAGGCTCTCAGGCAGCACCAGTATGATCTGGCCCAGAAACATCTCCTCAAAGCAGCAACGGAGGCGAAGAAAAGGCTATCTAAGCGCGGAGAGCTTATGGAAATTCGCCTGGATCTTGCCAGGCTCTATCTAAAGCAAGACAAATATGCCGACGCACTGCGCATCTATGACCAGAATCTCAACCGATTAGAAAAAGAGTCCGACAAAGTTCATCTAAGAGAATATTTGATAGAAGCCCATATCGGTACAGGACGAAGCTTGTTAGAGTTCGGCAGGGATAAAGCAGCCCTGGCACACTTTAAAAAAGCCCTGGCATTGCTGTCAGCCGGCAAAGATAGCAATTCTCAGCTTTATGGCTACGCGATTCAAGGTCTCGGTCTGGTAAACGCAAAAAGCGGCTGGTATGAAGATGCTCGTCCCCTCTTTAAAGAAGCTTTGAAAATTTTTGAATCACAACCGGGATACAACAGCCTCGATCTTGCCGGAGTGCTCAGAGAACAAGCGCTCTTTTATCACGGTAGAGGCGAGAGAAGACTGACAAAAGAACTGTATGAAAGGTCTTACAAAATAAAAGAGAAGATAGTGGCCGCCAATCGCCCCCACACAAAAGACGGACAGGTACGATTCGTCTGGGAACCCGGATCATCGAGAGCTAAGGAGATCATTGATACGGAATTTCCCTTTCGCTATCTGGGAGCAGGGAATATCAGGGTAGCGGCCACGGTAATTGATCTCTGGGAGCTGCTTGCCGTATTGATTACAGTTACCAATACCGGAGACAAACAAGAGGAGTTCGAGTTGGGGAAGGTCTCTTTGTTGAAGCTCGACAACGCAGGAGGGAGAACCGAATTCGAGACGATCAATCCCGTGAATCCGCAGGCAATAGACCGAATAAGAAGGGAGAGGGTTATGTGGGACCTTACCCATACAAGACCATGGCTCGCCAACATTCAGAAGACCAGGACGGTGAGGGGCTTGGTACCCGAAAAAGGACACGACCTGTTCCGCGGTCCTAATGTTTTCGGCGTCTATAGAGAGTGGGAAGCGATATCACACATAGTACCGGCTAGGGTCGGGGTGCTTGTCTCCCGGGAAGGTCTATACAGTTCAACAAGCAATCAAATAGCCAGAGTAGCCACTATGCCGGGTATGCTCAGAAGTGGTGGAGATAGCATCAAAGACCATGTGCCGGTTTTTCTTGAACCGTTTGAATCACGAACTGGAGACATCTTCTATTTAAATCCCCGGGACAAAGACATCATCCTAAAAATCCCGGTAGGAAATGCTATTTTCGAAATTCCCTTTCATACGCGCAAAGCAAAAATC
>JAUIJG010000203.1 GCA_030431355.1 bacterium | reverse complement strand
GCCGCCCTAACCTGGGGATTCCTGCTTGCTCCAAGTATAGCTATCAAAGTCTTCAAAGACTGATCCGAGATTGAAAAATCCTGGCTACTTGAAAGCCGCTGAAGAACCATGGCACTCTGTAATTGAACATTGGAGTTGTTGGTATCAAGCAGATCTATAAGAGCCTGAGCCGCCTGTCTTGGTCGATGACGCAACTGCTTCTCCAACTCATAAACGTTGACGTTCTCATTACGGTCTGCATAAACCTTGATCATGTCAACTATATTCTTGACCGAATCACTGGAAGACAAGCCGGGAACAGCCCACGCTTCACCACTACCAAGAAGGACCCCGCCGGCAACCAATGTCAATAAGATTCTTTTGACTGGGAGAATTCTACGCGGTTTCCCTTCCTTTAACTCCAGCATCGGACAGCTCCTCCTCTTGCAAAAGACCGAATTTAAATCTAACCGGTGGCGACACGATTACCATCATATTGAATCATTTCAAGTATTTATGTAAGCGGAAAAACCCTGGAAGAGTACTTCCATGTTCTACTTGGCGTTCAACTGAATTAGCAATGCCTTTGGAAAATAGATATCTGGTTTGTCTATATGATCTTGCATCTCTTTTGTATTTCGGCAATAGGTCACAACAAACTGACCATCCCCTGGACAGTATTGACTTTGTTCAGGATGTGCCTTGGCGCTGTAGAGAATGATCGAATCATCTTTTTCGGGACAGTCGTAGAGCAAGACAGGCTCGCTAAAAGGTCCCTGGGGCTCCTGGGAGTGCCTTACCAGGATCTTCTTAGTCAGTGGTGCCATGTAGACGGCAAAATAGCCAGGAAGCCCTCTGAAGCGGCTAACAGACATCTCAGGAGCGGCGTCTTCGAACAATATGCAAGGGTCTTTTAAATCCCGGGACCACTTTCCGCTATTAAGCCAATATTCAACCCGATCAATCGCACCGGCAAGCAGGTCGGTCTTTTTAATCCTTCCCACAACCAGGGGATGGGGCTTCATCTCTTTGCGAGCGGGTGTGTAGTTGGAGTAGATGTAGAGATAGTCTCCCTCAAGCATACAGGCGGTGGCCATATGCAATTTTTTTGAATCCTTACTGAGAACAAAGCTTCGTGAACTCCACTTATCCGGAGAATCCTGGGGATTGTCCACCACAACCAGATCATCGCCTATGGTTTCAAACTGGAAAGGGGGCGGCAACTTCATATTGGTTCTTATCTTGTGCAGAAAGACAAAGAGCTTGCCACCAAAAGAAGTACCATCTGCAGGCCAGTAGTATGTCTTGTTCCTGGTCTTGCCCGGGGAAGGAATCCAGACAGAGCGAGGCTTCTCCAATCCACCGGGCCAGTAGAACTTCATTGCTGTTGCAGCCGACAAACTCTGAACTCCGACGGTGTTGTTGATCATCTTCGGATCAATTCTCTTGCCCCCTTTGATTTTGCCGATCCAGGTGTCACCAAAAGTCCAGACAGCTTTATTGTCATCTATGGGAATAGAATAGGCACCGTCCGCTCCGACCCAGCCTTCTCTCCTGTCAAAGAGCTTGTTTAAAGGAGCCAGTGACTGAACAGTTTTGACCTTAAAAGGGAAAGTATTCTCCTTTGAAGGCATACAAGTCCCTCTCTCCTCAGACAAAGCTGAAACTGACGACAGCAATAGAGTGCCGACGAGGAAAGAACAGAATTTTGGAGAGACTTTTAGAAATCTCACTTACTCTCCTGAAACATCCGAAGCTGATCCACCGGTGTCTTCTGTCGGTCCCGGAGCGCTCTCGTTGTTGGCGGGATTGGGCATAGCCCCCGGACCGCCGTTACCGCGAGACTTTCCTTTGGCCCCTGCCACCGAAGCCAATCCTTCCAGGATATCAATCTGCAACTGCGGCTTCTTGCCTACAAACTTGCGATCGGAGAGCTTGGCAATCTCTTCGTCGATCTCCCTCTGGCTCTTGTTCGGCTCCAGTATACCGACGATATCCCTGAAGTAGAGAGTCTCTTTTTCTACTAGAGCAGCTGCCATTTTGTGCAGCTCATCTTTCTTACTTTCTAGAATACGCTTAGCTTCTTCGTAGCATTCGTCCACTATTTTGATAATCTCAAGCTCTATCTCTCGCTCGGTTGTGTCGGAAGCTTTGCGGTTCGGTCCATTAGAATAGCGACCAGCAGCCTCGTTCTCACCAAAAGCAAGATCCGTATTGAACTTAAATGGACCCATGCCGAACTTGCGCACCATTCCCGATGCGACCCTGGCTACATTTTGCAGGTCCGAAGATACCCCCTGGGCATTGACTCCCCGGAAGATCTCTTCGGCCACAAGTCCGCCGAGACTGACTTCAATCTCCGCGTAAAGCTCATTCTTGTTTTTGACATGGTGAAAGTTGTCATCCTTGGCCACCGACCACATGTATCCGAGGGCGCCACCGCTGGGAACCACGGTAACAACCTGAATGCGGTCCATGAGATCTTTGAAGTAAGAGATGATCGTATGTCCAGCTTCATGATAAGCGGTCTTCCAGAGATCATCCAGAACAATGTTCTGGCTCCGGTGCATGCCGAAATGCACCCTCTGAATAGCCTGGATGAGATCGACCTGGGTAAGACTTAGGCGTCCATTTCTTACTGCTATCAACCCTGCCTCATTCACGATGTTAGCAAGATCCGCACCGGAATCGAATACGGTCATTCGGGCAATCTCCATGATGCTGACACCTTCGTCCAGGGTCAGATCCTTGATATGGTGCTTGATAATCGCCTCTCTTCCTTCCAAGTTCGGCAGCGGCACATCAATTCTCCGGTCAAATCGTCCAGCCCGCAATAAGGCACCATCCAGAAGACTGGGGTTATTAGTGGCGCCAATGGTCAGGACTTTATGCCGGCCAAAGCCATCCATCTCCACAAGAAGTTGGTTAAGAGTATTGTTGTTCTCAGACTGACCGCCAAAACCGCGGTCCGCCACCCTCTGGGCTCCAACTGCATCAATTTCATCGATGAACACAATGGCCGGTTTACCGCTTCTTCGGGCTTGTTCATAGACTGCTCGCACACGCTTGGCACCAAGACCAACCCAGACTTGTACAAAATCTGTTCCGGAAAGAGCATAGAAAGCCACCCCGGCTTCGTTGGCTATCGCCTTAGCCAGCATAGTCTTACCGGTACCAGGCGGTCCCACCAGCAAGACACCATGGGGAGACTTCAAACCGCTCTTCTCAACGAGATCGGAATTCTTTAGCAAAGCCACCACTTCGGCAGCTTCCGCTTTCGCCTCGTCCATGCCTTTGACGTCATCGAGTTTCACTTCCAGATCCGGCACTTTGGACAGGTTCATACCAGCTGTGTTGAGCTTGTGACCGGCATCAACCGAGATACGCTTGGTCGCCTCTTCCAGATTGTCCTGGTTGATTTTCTTGAGTCCGTTGCGCACTGCAAGAATAGCAGCTTCATTTACACAGGCGGCAACATCGGCGCCGGAGAAGTTGAACGAGACTTTGGCAAGCTCATCAAGATCGATTTCATCTTCCACCTGCACTTTCTTGAGATAGCGCTCGAATAGTACTTTCCGGGCATCTTTATCAGGGAGACCGAAATAGATTTTTCGGTCGAATCGACCGGATCGCATAAATGCCGGATCAAGACTGTCTTCTATGTTGGTGGCACCGATGGTGATCACATTGGCATGTCCACCTATACCATCAAGCTCGATAAGTATTTGATTCAACTCGGCGGAACGCTCGGCACCGGTATCTTTCATGGAGCCGCCCAGGGCGTCAATCTCATCGATAAAGACGATGGAGGCGGGACTCTTTCTTGCCTGACTGTATAAATTCCTGAGACGACCGGCACCCTCTCCACTCCACATACTCTTGAAGTAGGTGGCGGAAACACCATAGAAAGGAACTCCGGCTTCGTTGGCGATAGCTTTAGCCAGCATGGTCTTACCGACACCGGGAGGACCGACCAACATGACACCTTTTGGAATCTTGGCACCGATACGCTTGAGCTCTTCTCCACGTTTGAGAAAGTCTATAAGCTCTGCAATGTCCTGTTTGCAGTCGTCAACTCCAACCACGTCATCGAGCTTGATGCTCGAATCATGGGCGATAAGCTCGACCCCGGATGTGAGCGTCCGCTCGAAGCCAATTGCGATGTTGTCCATCGCATCTTTGATAGTCTGCATGGTGACTTTGTTAGGACCGCCGGGACGACGACCCACAAGTGCCGCTTCATTGACCAGGTTGGCGATATCGGCAGGAGAATGATTGGAGGTAAGACTTACCAGCTCGTCATAATCGATTTCGGTATCACAAACAACTTTGCCAAGGTAATACTTGAAGAGATCTCTTCTTTCCTCTTCGGTGGGCAGCTGGAAGTAGATGCGACGAGACATCCTGCCTGCTCGCATCAGGGCAGGGTCGAGCATGCCATCATTATTGGTGGCACCAATCACCATAATATTGGAAGCTTTGAAACCATCCATTTCGGTGAGCAGGGTATTGAGAGTCATGTTCATGTCGGACTGGGCACCGAAGCCCCTGTCCTGCTGACGTCTGGCGCCGATAGACTCGATCTCGTCAATAAACAGAATACATTTGTCGTGGCGCTTAAGCTTGCCGAAGAGCATTTTGAGCTTGAGTACTCCAAGACCAAAGATGACACCATTTAAACCACCGCCATCAAGAACATAGAACGGCACACCGATCTCATTGGCGATGGCACGGGCAAAGAGGGTCTTGCCTACTCCGGGCGGTCCGACAAACATCATGCCCTTGGGCACTTCGGCTCCTGAGTCAGTGAAATGCTCCGGTCGGTGAAGAATCTCGATAACTTCTTTTATCTCAGTCCTGGCTTTTTCCTGACCGATTAACTCATCAAGACGCTGGGGAGCCCGGGGATTGATGGGTGGCTCTTTGTAGAGAAATGGGAAGAACTTCTTGCCGAAAGGCTTGGGAGCCTTGGAGTCAGCCCTTGGTGGCAGGGGAAATATGAAATTGATCAGGACCCAGAACTGCATCAGTATGATAAAGAGCCCAAAGAGACAAGCTCCCATGGCTACTACCACTGTGTACTTCAGCAGTGCCGGGAATGAAGCGAACGGGTTCCAGTACTGGGCCGTAAAAATCAATCCTACGGTCCAGATAATCAGTAACGTCCAGCGTGCCCAGTTTTTCATTTTCTTTCTCTACCTTGGTATTAACAAAAGCCTTAGAAGCAACCTGCTCCTAGAATCTTCCCAGGCGCGGGAAGTCAGCCCCGCCGCCCTTTGCAGTATCTCTGACAGGACCGTAGCCCTTATGAGGCTTGTCCGTATCAACCAGAATCATTTCACCGATCAGCCCTTCCTGCTTCTGAGCGGGATTGGCCTCGGTCTCATCGATAACAACATCCGACACTCCGACAGCCTGATATTTGCGCGCACCGCTCACCCCGCCAAAAATAGTGGTGATACAGAGTACAGCAATAAAAATCAGGATGTAAGTTTTCATGCCAGGTCAGTTGAATCGCATACAAGAGATAAACCTCTTATTCAATATATATGTTCCCCGTTTTCCTCGCTTAATTCTCTCGAAAAGGGATGAAAACGCCTGTACTGTTAAGAATAGAAGCCTGGAGCAAGATCCGCTCCTGGGTTTAAACCGCAAATAACTCAGGGAAAACCCTGGTCGGCAGCCTCTTCACTAGCCTTCGGGAGAGCCCGGATTGGCTGAGCCTCTCGGTATGTTCACATCGTAGTTGGCCAACCAGGCCCGCATCTCTTCTTCGTCCATACCCCCGGCTGTGGAATCCTGCATGTGTCCGTCTTTGAAAAGAACGAAGGTCGGTACACCACGAACGTTGTATGTCTCGGCAAGACTCTGGTTATTCTGAGCATTGATCTTGCACATTCGAATAGCGCTTTGCCCTTGTATAGCCAGTTTGCCTAATACAGGCGCCATTGTTTTACAAATAGAGCATGTGTCCGTGTAAAACTCTACAAGAACCGGATCTTTCGAATCGAGCACATAACCTTGAAACATACCCTGATCCACTTCGGCGATAAGCTCCTGGCCAACAAGACCCGGCTGCATGGCGCCTTGATCAACTCCCAGCGGCTGCTGCTTTGAGCTCATATCATTCCAAATAGCCCCTAGACACAGGGCGATGAGAAAGCCTATAACTAACTCTTTCATTCAAATACCTCTAAAAAAGAAGGTAGACAGTTAAGCCTACCTTCTATATTTACATAGAGTTGAAATCTCTGCACGAAATTTTATTTGCCGCGCTCCGGAACCAGCAAGAAATCTATCTCGTGGATGATTCCGTTGCCGGCGTTGATGTCAGGCTTGGTGACAATCGCACCATCGACCATGATCATGTCGCCGTTGTCCTTGGAATCAAGCATCAAGAACTCACCTTGCAGAGTAGGAATGGAACGCTTCTGCGCGAGATCTTCAGAGGAAATCTTTCCTTTAACAACGTGATACTTGAGCACTTCCCGCAATTTATCACGGTCAGCGAGCAGCTCTTCCACTTCGGCTTTCGGCAATTTGGCGAAAGCCGCATCGCTGGGAGCGAATACGGTGAAAGGTCCGCCTACCTGGAGAGTTCTTGTAAGACCAGCTTTGCCGATAGCTTCGGTCAGGGTCTTATAGGAACCATCTTTCTGAGCTACACGAACAATATTATTCTTTCTTGCTCTGTATTTCTTCTTGCGACTCTTAGCGATAGCAGCCTCCGGGCTAACCACCGAAAGGCTCAAAGACATACCGGTACCTACAACCGTAAGAGCCAGCAGGCCTATAGCCGTGCGCTTCAAGTACTCCATATTGATCTCCTTTTCAAATCAAAGTACAGATAAAAACCCGGTTTTGATTGACCAGATTCGCTTCCCTGACGGATTCATTGCCAAGGCTTATACGTGCTTGTTAATAGCTGATGTCAGCTTCGATTTCGGAACCGCACCAACTACTTGCTCAACAACCTGACCAGACTTGAACAAATAGAGGCTAGGAATTCCTCTTATATGGTAAGCCTGAGCTGTTTTCGGATTTTCATCGGTATTCAGCTTGACTACCTTGATTTTGCCTTCAAAGTCCTTGGACAAATCCTCAACGATGGGAGCCACCGCTTTACAAGGACCGCACCAAGGAGCCCAGAAGTCTACCAATACTGGAACGTCAGCCTTTAAGACCTCTGCCTCAAAAGTTGAGTCAGTTACATTTGCCACCGCAGACATTATGGATGGACCTCCCCGTGGATGACCGGAACTCACTAATTCCCTTAGAATGGGAATTATAGTCTCAAAAGACAGTTTCCCACACAATAGGTCAATTTGTCTTAAGCCTTTCCAACTAGCCCAAACCTATCTTGACCTCCCAAAACCGAGACCCTATCGCAAAATCTACGGAAAGGCAGTTTCAAAGAGAAATTACATAAATTTTGACGAACCGTAAAACTTCGGTGAGAAAATAGAATCGTCCCCCAAGAAGAGAAGTTATGCCTGCCCTCAAGAAGATTTATCAATGGTTATTCAGCAGTCTGGCAAACCAGCTGCTCATAACTTATCTGCTGATAATAACCATCTCTCTGGTGGCGGTTACTTTCTGGGCCCTGTCCACAATCAAAAAAGAGTCAATTGCCGACCTGAGAAACTCGCTGGAAGTAGAAGCAGTCAACCTTGCTCTCGAAATAGACAACGATCTGGAGCTTGATTCCAAATCGGCCAGAGAACGAATTCAAAAAGCAGTCAACCGTCGTGCAACTAAACTCGGTGTATCGATAACCGCCGTAGATAGAGACGGCCACGTGCTGGCAGACTCCTCCCCCGAGGACGCATCCAGCAAAAAAGATGACAAAAACGCAAGGCCCAAGCGAGAGAACATTTCAAACGAATCAGAGATCAACGACGCCCTGGCAGGAATCATAGCTGTCAACAAAAGGAGCAGCCCCGCCACGAACACAAATTGGCTCTATGTTGCCTACCCGGTTAGATCGGCTGGTGTCACATCCGGTGTAATCAGAGTTGGCATTCCTCTGACCGAAGTGGAGCAAAGGCTCTGGAAAGACTTAATTGTATTCATGGAGATCATTGTGGCGACCGGAATATTGACGGTTCTGATCAGTTTGTGGCTGGCGGAAAGGTTCAATCGTCCCGTAAAAGAGATGAGCAATCTGGCGAAAGAGATCTCAATTTCAGGAGACCTATCCAAGTTCCTTCCGGTATCACGAAGCGACGAAATCGGCGAGTTGAGCCTCTCTTTCAACCAGATGATCGGCCGCTTAAGGGAAGAAGAGAAGCTCAGACAAGAATTTATCTCCAACGCTTCCCATGAATTGAAAACCCCGGTTATGGCCATAGGCTCGGTGGTGGAAGCGCTTCAAGCAGGAGCTGCCGAGGATCCGAAGCTAAGCAAACAGTTCCTCGCCTCCCTGGAAAAATTGGTGGATAGGCAACGCAGCCTCCTGGCAGATTTGCTGGATATATCGAAGCTGGACACCACTGCCCCCGCGGAGTGGCATGAAGAGATAGATGTAAAACCGGTGATTGAAGAAGCAATCGATCAAGTTAAGTCCCAGGCCGAGAAGAAAAACCTTTCTCTTTCTCTAAATCTCAATGGGGACGAAGGCAGCAGCAGCGGCAAACCCCTTCGAATTCACGGCAATAGTATTCAGCTTCAAAGAGCGATTATAAACCTGCTCACCAATGCCATTAACTACACTCCCGACGGTGGCAAAATATCCCTCTCTCTGAAAGCCGAACATGGAAACCGGCTCAGAATAAAGATCAAGGATACCGGAGCGGGAATATCACCGGAAGACATAGGCAGAATATTCGACCGCTTCTATCGTGGAGAGAAATCCAGAACCCGGGAAGCAGGCGGCTCAGGACTCGGTCTTGCCATCACCAGAGAAATTGTGGCAAGACACCATGGCAATGTAGAGGTTGAATCGACACCAGGTCAGGGATCAACCTTTACAATCGTGCTTCCCAGGCTGGAAAAAGGGACAAAAGTCGAAAACAATGGTCAAAACAAAAACAGTTGATGAAGGCAAGCAAAGGCAATGCTCGACAAACTCAAACAACTAATTAAGGGAATCTCCAGCGATAAAGCGGAGAAGACTCCTAAAGCGGACGAAGAGGAAGACTATGAGCTTTGCTGTAGAGGCAAAGTACATATCGCATACCGAGGACTCGCCGACGACCGCATGTACATCAGCTACGATCGAGAATGGCAAGAAGTAAAATACTTCCGGCAAAACAATCTCAGGGTGTTTTGCAGCGACTGCCGCCGCCGAGTTTACTAGAAACTACTGCAATTCTTCCGCGTGAATCTCTTCCACCAGAGCTTTACGGAGAGAG
>JAUIJG010000202.1 GCA_030431355.1 bacterium | reverse complement strand
GGACGCCACACCAACCTGAATCGCAAGCAGTACAGCTCCCGCCTGGAAGCTGCTTCCTTGAAAGGAGACACCGAGCTTTTCGAAAGCATCGTCAAAGAGCAGAAGGGCAAAGAAGCTGAGTTCTACTGCCTGGCCATTGCAAGGCGGCATGCGACCGAAGAGCTGGATGAAGCCGCGGATCGCCTGGAGCCGGTGCTTCGCAAAGCCTTCCGAGCAATCAAGGCAAGGGGCGAAGCTCTTACATTCGGGCTCATGGAACAGGGCGACGCCACCGACATGGCAGACAAGTATGCCGAGCTGCTTCGCCTGCATATCGCCATGAACAACTGCGCTGCCGCCCACAAATGGCTGGTGGAAGCAAAGGATCGGCCCGGCAAAGACGACAAGTTCGAACGGCTTGTCGACGAGATAATCGCCGAATTCGATGCCGTCGCTTTCATCAAGGAGGTTCTCGCCTGAAGCCCAAACCGGGCTGAAAGACAATATCGAACAAGAAAGAAAGGAGACAGCCATGGGATGGCTGATTCTCATCATCGTTCTGCTTCTGCTTTTCGGAGGAGACTCGGGAAGCCGCAGTCGCAGACGCAGGGGTCGACTCGGTCGCGGCCGACGCCCCACCACTCCGCCGCCTGATCTTTCAGACCGGCGCTGAAGTTAGCTCCGCGGCCTGAACTCTCGGGCTGGCGCTGAAGTTAGCTCCGTGGCCTGAACTCTCCGGCTGGCGCTGAAGTTAGCTCCCGTTCTAATGTTTTTTCAAGGGAGACCCTAGTATGGGTCTCCCTTGTCTCTAACTCGCCGATTTTCTCCAATCTGCATTTTTTCTTTGGTCCGCTTCTTTCTTTAGTCCGCCTTTTCTCTGCTCCACCGTTATTCTTTAAGATCGCCATTTTTCTGCTCTGCCTTTTTTCTCTAGGCCGTCATTTACTACCTTATATAATATAAACACTCAAAGCAAAGTAATTTGAGGAGTCCTCCTGCCATAGCGGCTAAGAATGAACAATCGCATCTGCCCGTTCTGCGCATAGAAGCAAGGACCTGCCCGGCTCGTCCTGCTTATGCCACTTTGGCATAAGGATCGGCTAATTCCTATGCCAATCCGGCATATTCGCGGCGGAGGCAGGCTGTTTATGCCACTTTGGCATAAGGATCGGCTAATTCCTATGCCAATCTGGCATATTTATAGCGGAGGCAGGCTGTTTATGCCACTTTGGCATAAGGATCGGCTAATTCCTATGCCAATCTGGCATATTTAGAGCGGAGGCAGACTGTTTATGCCACTTTGGCATACAAACAAGCTAATTCCTATGCCAATCCGGCATATTCGTGGCGAGGGCAGTCTGTTTATGCCACTTTGGCATACAAACAAGCTAATTCCTATGCCAATCTGGCATATTTAGTGCGGAGGCAGGCTCTTTATGCCACTTTGGCATACAAACAAGCCAATTCCTATGCCAATCTGGCATATTTGGAGCGGAGGCAGGCTCTTTATGCCACTTTGGCATACAAACAAGCCAATTCCTATGCCAATCTGGCATATCCCTCCCTTGTCCGCAGCTTGTTTGAGCTTTTTAAGTCCGGAAAGAACCCGAGTCACCAAAATGCAGCACAGTTTGAGCCATATATACTTAGCTTTATAGTAATTCACCAAGAAAGAAGAAGGAGCGCCAGGCGCTCCTTCAAAATCAAAGTTCAATCAGCCGTTCCGTCGGTACTTCGACACGCTAGTACTTCGAACCGCCAGTGTTTCGGTGTTTCCGGACACAGCTCTTTCGAACAGCCGACCTTTCGAGTCCGCGAACTCCTCAGCTCAGCTGAACTTGGGGTCGCGGCAGAAGGGACAGAGCTGCTTCTCGACCTTGAGACCTTCGACGATGTGACGTCTTGCCTGGGAGGTACAGAGAATCTCCACCTCTTCCAGGGAGCCGAGCGCACCGGAAGCATGACGCTCACCCAGGCGACAGCGCAGAACAGCCAGAAGTCCGCGATAGTTGAAGTCGATGAGCAAGCCCGGGAAGAAGGGGATGGTCACCTTGCGAGCGCCAAGCCGGGCCGCTTCGTCGACGATAAGCCGATACATGGCGCAGACGGTGGTGCGGTGCACATCATCGGGACTGCCGATTCCGAGAAGAAGGATGTTCTTGATCGGACTGTTATCCACGGCAAAAACAATGTGCTCACCGGCTTTGCCCTTGAACTCGGAAGCATCGATGGCGTCTTTGACGGCACCATCGGTAAAACCATTCAAAGCCCGGGTCCCTTTGCCGAAGCTGGTGTGACGCATGTGGGTCATCACAAAGAGATCGGTTTCGGGCACCGTGAGATTTTCGAGATGGCCGCTGAATGCGCGAGTCACCTTGAAAGAGACCGGCAGACCATGGGCGGAAACAAGAACAGTGGGTTCGCTTTTCTTACTTGCCATTTTTATCTCCTCGTAGAGTTATAGGCTCAGTTTGCGATTGCATACGACTTCCCGATCCAATCCAATTCAAATCCAGACAGAACAGAGAATTCCCAGATCGACATGCTCACCCGAGGGGAGATTGATCTAAAAATTATTCTCTAAGCCAGGAAAGAATTGAGTTGAGTAGAAGCCTCTGAGAAAGAAAGATAAAAGAGATATCTCACTCTAATAATGAAAGCTAACCAGAGGCAAGAGAGAGTCACAATTCGACTCCCCCATAAATAAAATCCTGGTCTTCTAACGCTTGCTGAAGCTAGCCGCGCCAGGGGATGGTGGTCCCGAAAGCGCCAAAACTCGTTGACCAATATCGTCTGCACTAATACTTTAGGTTGATTCACAAGCCGCGCTATCGGCTCCAGGATTGAATATTGCTTAAACCCCTGTCATATGACCCTTTGCGAGCAATAGAAGCAAGGGAGACCGAGAAGACGAGCTAACTCCAAAGATAAAATCGAGGTTGAAAGTATGATTAACAGGAAGTCATAAAGGTATGATCACTTCCAACCTACAGGAAGGAGACCATTTAGATGGCGTTAAATCATTATGTTTCGCTGGGCCGTTCAGGACTGAGAGTGAGCCCCCTCAGCCTCGGCACCATGACTTTCGGAAAAGACTGGGGTTGGGGTTCTTCGGTGGAAGACTCCTACAAAATACTTTCCAGATATGTGGAATTGGGCGGCAACTTCCTCGACACCGCCAACCTCTACACCAAAGGACACTCAGAAAAGGTAATCGGCGATTTCATCAAGAAAGAGAAAATCCGCCGGGACCAACTTGTGCTGGCCACAAAATTCTACGGCAACATGTACAGTGGTGACCCCAATGGTGGTGGCGCCAGCCGTAAGTCCATGCACTCTGCCATTGACAAGTCCCTCAAGCGTTTGCAAACAGACTACATCGACCTCTACTGGATGCATTGCTGGGATAGATTCACCCCGATAGAAGAGACAATGAGCGCTCTCAACGATCTGGTTCAATCCGGCAAAGTAAGATACATCGGCTTTTCCGACACTCCCGCCTGGAAATGCTCCCAGGCCCAGACCATCGCGCATTTCAGAGGATGGAGTCCTTTGATCGCTCTTCAAATCGAATATTCGCTGATTGAAAGAACAGTGGAAGGCGAGCTGGTTCCCATGGCCCAGGAGATGGGTCTCGGCATCACCCCCTGGTCTCCTTTAAAAGGCGGCATCTTAACCGGTAAATACAAACGGGAAGAGGCGGACAAAGTTGATGCCGGTCGTGGAGATTGGGTCACCCGATTCCTCACCGAAAAGAACTTCGACATTGTTGACGTGGTCAAGGAAGTGGCTGAAGAGCTGGATACAACCCCTGCAAGAGTAGCCCTGGCCTGGGTACAAAAAATGCCCGGAGTCACCTCCTCCATCTTCGGAGCTACCAGCTTGAAGCAGCTCGACGACAACGTCGCCGCCCTCGATATCGAGTTGACCGAAGAACAGATGAATAAGCTCAATGAAGTCTCGGCTCCCGAGCTTGATTTCCCAGCTCAGTTCATTAAAAATGCAGGTCCTTTCGGCTATGGTGGCACGACAATCAACGGAGAGAGCTTCGAGGTCAATCCGCTAGCTCCCGCCAGCGATGCCGAGCGTCACGATGAGGAACTGGTCACCGCGTAGGTACCATTACCTCCAACAAACTGGTAAAAACATGGAGAAGGAGCCGGATTGGCCTTATCGATCCGGCTCCTGTTTTTTTGTATGCTCGCGCCACCGCACAAGATTAATCCTGATAACAGGTAAGCGGAAAGCAGAGGAAAGGAAAGGAGAGGAGAGGAAAGAAAAGCCAATACGCTATAATCAGATGTCCGTTTTTAGCGATATATTCTTGATATATACATTCAAAAAACCAAATAAAAGCGCCCTTCTAACCCTGCTCACTTGCTCGGTTCTCTGTCTTGGCATTGCCGGTTGCGGCGGCGGCGAAGAGAGCCCGGCACCCGAAAGCAAGGACAAGAAAAAACCCATAGCGGAAGACAAAAAGAACGAGTCTAAAAAGAAGAAAGAAAAGCCGGAAACAAAGACTGAGTCGGATAAAGACAAAAAGGGCAAGGAATCCAAATCGGAATCCGACGATTCTAGTAGCAAGAAGACCTTTAGCAATAAAGATATCGAATCTTTCCTGAAGCGGACTGAAAAAAGCCTGGACAAAAACCTGCGGCTCCCCAAGACTATCCAGAAAGCAGCCAGTGAGTTCGAGATGGAGCACGGGAAGCGCAAAAAATGGCGCGGCAATCATGTGCTTGTCACCGTGGACAGCCAGGGCAGCGTCATGGACACAAAATTCGAGACCGAAGTACCCTCAATCGAATTCCAGGATATTAACGATGCCATCGAAGACGCCATCGAAGAAGCCAGGCCTTTTAGCAATCCTCCGGCAGCAAAAGGCAAAAGCTTCACTTTTCGGATAAGACTATGGGGCAAGAAGACCTATGTCACTGAATACAAAGAAGGCGAAAAGCTTGACTGACGGCTTATTGCTTATTGCTTATTGCTTATTGATCAGTCTTTGTTATTGAATCTTACTGGCGAGCAAAGCCGCTTGATATAACTCTTCCAGACTTTTTCCATCCCGGGGTAACTCCGCCATACCCATTGCCGGAATACCTTCCGGTCCATGACCGTCGGAGTCGATTCCGTTGGCGACCAGCCACTTTTCAAAAGCCTGCCGAACAGCTGTTTCCACCCTGGATTTAAACTCCTCCGGCTCAGATCGACTCAAAGCGACGAGGATATCACCCCGCCAGTAAGCAGCCAACTCCCGGGCGGTCAATGACTTGACCACGGCCCTGCCACAAAGATCCAGAATCACTTCGGAGTCTCGAATAAGCTGGGGCAGGCTCAGCTTGGTGCGCTCGGGAAAACCGATGAGCAACAGTGAAGCTCCGGTGCCGTGAGAATCTTCTTCCTCTGAACTCTCGGACAATTTAGAAATTTCCCACTGGGCAAGTTCGGAGAACCGCCGACGACTGAGAAGACCAGGCACCCGCTCACCGAGACCTGTCTCAATCTGCATGGCGGAGGTGAGACGCTCGCACTCAATGGTCATGGCAAGATACTCCGCCACTATCACAAGACTGTCGAGCTGCTTTCTGTTCCAGCGGGTCAGGCTCCGGGGTTCCTGAATGAGCATAAATCCCGGCTTGATGCCATAGCGAGAAGTGTAGGGATTTTTGAGGGGCAAAATATGGCTGGGAGGATCGAGCAGATAAGGACTATTCTCGCCATACTCCGAGCCGAAAGAGATGCTCTCACCGACTTCGGCCATCTCCACGAAACGCTCAGAGCTTAGAAAGTCACTGCCCGACTCCGCCAGATTCTTGAGCCAGAGCTGACCGGCTTTGCCATTGAAAAAATCCGCCGTCTTTCGTCCCTCCCCTTCCACGTATTCATACACGTCGAAGCGCGATCCTTCCCGGGCGGCAAAGAGAATACAACGACCGGCATCAAAGGTCTGGCAGATCTTCTTAACGACACGGCTGATGTCCCCGGCGTAGGACCAGGACATATGACGCACCGCCCTTAATACATCAACCACCGCAGCAAGATTCTCTTCAGCGTCGAAAGGGGTGAAATCTAAAGAACTATCCGGCATAGAAAATTCAGTTTCCTGCTCGACAGCTGGATGAGGTACTCAGGGCAAGCTCTTCGGAATCGGCAAGAAGCGGAGCCAGCCTCTCATCTATCAATTTTTCTGCCTTTTCGTAGTTGATCGCTTCCGCGTCTTCGAGACCTTCCATTAATTCCGCCACAATAGACTCGCATACTTTACCGGCATCCTGAGCCAGTTTATAGGGTACATTGGTGAAAGTCACCAGAGAATATCTGGAGATGTATTTGCCCGGGAACCGCTTCTCAAGGAGCTTTTCGATTTTCTTAGCTAAAAGGAATTCAGGATCGGCAACCCGGTCGCGCATCTCGATGAAGTTATCGAGAGCCATATCGGCAATGGCATCGGCATTGTCCTTCCGCTCACGGGTGAAGGCTTCAAACAGTTTGAACCAGATAAGCTCAATCTTGGTTTCATTCTGCTTGCTCAGCTCTTCTACTCCATAGCCTTTTTCGGCGAGACTTCTCAGGCAATCATCAAATACGGTCACGTCTTCAAATCCACAATTCATGCCCTGACCGAAAAAAGGAACTATCGCGTGGGATGCATCCCCCATGACCAGCGCCTTGCCGCCCACATGCCAGGGGTAGCAGCGAACAGTCTCCATATGTCCGGTCGGATTCTCGAAAAAGACATCCACAAGGTCCGGCATCAACGGCACAGAATCACCAAATTCGGTATTAAAGAATTCGAGCACGCTCTCTTTGCTCTCCAGCTTCTCAAAGCTCTTCTCTCCTTTGTAAGGCAAGAACAAAGTCACGGTAAAGCTGCCGTCATAGTTAGGCAGAGCAATCTGCATGTACTCTCCCCGGGGCCATATGTGCAGAGCCTCTTTCTCTATTTGAAAACTGCCGCCATCTCCAGCGGGAATGGAAAGCTCCTTATATCCATATTCAAGCGGCTCTATGCTCTCATCATAGCCATCCACGCCCATCATACTCTTACGCACCTGGGAGCCACCGCCATCAGTGCCTATAATGCGAGCAGCCTTCACCTTCATTTTCTTGCCGGTGCCATGCTCCTCGAAAGTAATCACGTTTTCGTCGAAGTCTATATCCAGAGCTTTTTGACTGAAATGAAACTCTACTTTTCCAGTCTCTTCCGCTCTCTCAACCAGGATCTTATTCAGCCCCGCCCTGGAGACGGAATTTCCATACTCGCTCTCATCTTTGCCGTAGGGCTGATAGGTGAGTTCCCCGGAAGGAGAGTGCATCATCCTGCCACGCATCGGCACCAACTCCGGCAGGACATCCTCCAGGACGCCAGCCCGCTCCAGCCCTTTCAAGCCCCGACAGGAGATATTCAAGTTGATGGAGCGACCGGCGCTCAGCTTCTCTTTGCGCATATCCGGTCGCCGTTCAAAAACCTGGACGCTGAAGCCTTTTCTAGCTAACAATACTGCCAAGAGCGAGCCCACCAGACCGGCTCCGACAATGGCGATTCCAACTTCTCTATCGATTGACATCCCTTATTCTCCCTGGTCTCAGAACTTAAAACAGATAGCTCTCCGATCCCGATTAATGACCGGCAAAACTCCTCAAAATACAGGCAAATTTGTACACATCCTGGTAGCTGTTGTAGAGAGGAGCCGGTGCAGCCCTGATGATATCCGGCTCTCTAAAATCACAAATCGCCCCTTCTTCCTTAAGTCGGGCGAGCAATCCCCGGGTCTCTACGTCTTTGCGAAAACGAATTGAAAGCTGGCAACCCCTTTCAGCCGGGCTTGCCGGGGTGATTATCGTGCAAAAATCATCCGGTATCTCATTGAGGAGATATTCTAAGAAGCCTGTGAGTTTATCGCCTTTCTCTCTTATCGCTTCCATACCGACACGGTCGAAGATAGAAAGAGAGGCTCTCAGAGCCGCCAACTGAAATATAGGTGGGTTGCTGAGCTGCCATCCTTCCGCACCGGATATAGGGTCAAAGTGAGGACCCATTTCGAATCTTGTCTTTTTGTCATGGCCCCACCATCCGGCAAAGCGTGGAAGATCGAAGCTTTCAGCATGGCGCTCATGCACAAAGCATCCGGCAAGACTTCCCGGTCCCGAATTCAGATACTTATAACTGCACCAGACGGCAAAGTCCGCGTCCCAATCATGGAGTTTGAGATGAAGATTGCCTGCACCATGGGCAAGATTAAGACCAAAATTGGCGCCGACTTTGTGCGCCGCGGCTGCTATGGAAGGAACATCAAAAGCCTGACCGGTCAAATAGTTGACATTGCCGAGCATCACAAGCGCAATCTCGTCGCCATGCTCCTCTATGAAAGCGAGAATATCCTCGCTTCTCAAAGTATCCTCGCCATCCCGGGGTTTCAATTCAAGGACGGCATCTTCGGCTTTAAATCCGTGAAACTCAGCCTGGGAGGCAACAGCATATTGGTCCGAGGGAAAAGCGCCTGCCTCGATGACAATCTTATGACGCTTCTCAGTGGGTCTGTAGAAGGAGACCATCATCAGGTGCAGATTTGTGGTCAATGTATTCATGACCACTACTTCAATCGGTTTTGCCCCGACCAGGCGAGCGCTCATTTCAGTGAGGTTTTCGTGATAGGGAAGCCAGGGTTTGCGAGCGTGAAAATGTCCTTCTACCCCGTAGGCAGCCCAATCCTCCAACTCTTTGTTGATGTAATCTCTTACATTTTTCGGCTGCAAACCGAGGGAATTTCCTGCCAGGTAGATACAGGGCTCGGCGCCTTCGTCATGACGCCCATCAGCCAGAGAATCTCGGGTTGGAATGAAAAACTGCTCCCGATAACTCTTCAGGGGATCACCCTCATCCATGCTTCTGGCAAAGGCTTCACTGTTCTCATATTTCAGGGTGCTGGAGACTACCACTGGCTTAAACTCTCCTCAATGCAGAATCTAAGGAACAACCTTAACCGATAATTCGATGATTATCGTCATTTACTATTTATGCTTTATCTTTTCGAGCTCTCTACCAGCCACCACTGACTTCTCTGCCAATCCCGATGTCATGTCTGTGCCGGTGTTACTGTCACGCCTGTGCCGCTGTTAATGCCATGTCTGTGCCGCTGTCACTGCCATGCTTGTGCCTGTGTTAATGCCATGTCTATGCCGGTGAAAATGCCAGCCCCGTGAAAGAACGAATGGAACCTTCCTGCCAATCTGCCAGCATTAGAAAAGGCCAGGCGAAAACAACCTGCCCTCGCCGAGAATATGCCAGATTGGCATAGGATTTCCCCGATCCTTATGCCAAAGTGGCATAAACAGCCTGCCCCCACCGAGATTA
>JAUIJG010000201.1 GCA_030431355.1 bacterium | reverse complement strand
CTTGACCTCATTAGAGGCAAGGACGGCAAAACAACCAATGTCGTCATGGTCACTCTTGGGCTTTTAGCCATAGTTACCCTTGGAGTAATTTACTTTGCCGTGAATCTCAGTCCCGTCGGTTGGCGCCAGGAGAGAACCACGGATCTCCCCATGAAGACGGAATCCCTGGCAAATTATCTGGAGGATCCCTCCACCTGTGCAAGCGATCTGGACAAGATTTTTGATCATGTGAGCCTGGTGCCTAAGTCCGGCTCGATCTATGACATAAAGCTAAAAGACCAGGAAGGAAAAGGACTTGAGCTTCACGATGTGGACTTGCGCATATTCATTCCAAAGATTCCCAGGATTGTAAAAGGAGACGAACTTCTCACCAAACTTACCCTATTGCAAAGAGAATTAAATAGAAACGACACCATTTTTCGCAACACCGAATATGGTGAATACACAATTAACGTTTCGAATAACTGCTTGCGGTGCGGTCTCTGGGAAGTGTATGTAACAAGATGTACCGGCGACAATACCGGCAAGATCTTTCATGGCTGGTTTGAATTTCCCATGCCTCTTTATCAGAGGCTTTTCAAAGAGGTCAACGGCTTCGACCTGGCCCCCTATGAAACAACTCTCCAGCATTACCAGAGACCGGACGGCAACACAATAGACTTCGCCTTCCTTCGCGAGATAAAAGAGACAAAAGAGATTCCTGTTTCCGAAATAAATTTGAACCACGACTCAAGAATCAGTCGCATGGGAGAACAAAAAGCCAAAGCCAAGTTGATCGTAAACAGTGGCTTGCATAAGTACGGGGACATATACGAAAAGAAAAATCAGCCGATCAAGTTGATGCAATTTGATGAACCCGGCATTTACAAGAAGAAAAAACTGATGAAGTTCGACTTCAGTTTTCTAGCAAAACCGGAAAAGGTCGAGTTAAAAAAAGCCTACAACAAAAAAATCGACAAACCCTTCAATGAACTGGAAATTTCTTTTCCATACGGCAATAGAAATGTATTCATAAAGAACTGGCCTTTTCTCATAAACCGGGACGGTCTGAAACTTGTACTGGGAGGCTGGAATCTCGAAGACATTCCCATAGCGTCAGAAAGACCTGTGCCGGCCTCGCAGTTTGCCCGCTTCACCTTTGGTACCGGCACCCCGGACATTTATGTAACTTACGAACACCGCCTTGAGGATCTGGATAAATCAAATAATGTCTACCTATTTATGACGGACAAGAACAATAAATACGTGGACAATCACACCCTGGGAATAGATCAGGTCTACATTACTCGCTTTCCAAATGGAGAGCTACTTCTATATCTGGTCTCCTACGAAAGGATCATGCTGGTGGCCCAGTGGAATCTAAAAGCCCCCGGGGCAATTTTTGTTCCGGAAATGGCTGAACCTGCCGAATCTGTGGACATGCCGAATCAGGAAATGAATTGAGACCGCAAACAGCTCACATCCATATATCCGGTGAATTTCGAATAAAAAATATAACCACAGCCACAAGTATGGAGACACTTCCTGCGATAAGCATGATCAACTGGGTGATATCACTGAAGAGTTGATGGGCTTCCACCCCGGAAACGAAGAAGCTGGATCCTATCAGGCACACCCCAATGATTCCGAATACTACGCAAACAACAAGCTTAAATACACTGTTTTCATTCTCTTCCATATAGAAGGAATTCCCCGGCGATGGCCGAATCTATCACCCTGTAATGGGGGTAATGCCCATGGCCAAGATTAAATCAGATTGATCGGCGAGGCCAGTAAGGGTACAATTTAGCCACACTTGACATTTAATATATCTAAGCTCCATGTTTATTGACCGTATATACGTATAGGAAACTACTTGAATGGCAGAAGGGAAAGTTGCCCCAGCAGAAAAAGTTGAACAGAGTAAAGAGACACCCACCCAGAGAGACGGTGGAACAGTCGCTTTACAGGCAGAGTATGACAATGAGATGGCTAAAGGCAGTGGAGTCGACGATTCCAAAAGCAATCTCTCCAGCTTTGATGACTCTGATGCGGACTCGGGTGAAAGTCAATTAGAGAATACCGCCTCAGACCCTGCCGAGGCCGCCAAAATCGCCCTGGGCAATGAAGCAGCTGAGGCTATCATGGCAGGCGAAGACAGCCTGGCAGACGGCAAGCCTGAAAACGTGGAAGATGTAATCGATCCCACTACCGGCAAGCTGAAGGTTGAAGCCGCCAGAGTGGAGGGCAATCCAAGGGCTCTTGCCGGAGCGCCGGGCTCCGAAGAACGGGATGTTCTGAACAGAGCCAAAGAAGCAGGTTTAGTAGGAGACGGTACGGATCCTGAAACCGGCAAGAAAGTAACTCGCCTGAGAGACGGCAACGAAACTCTAAAAACGCCAGAGGATGGAGCCGCAGAAGATGTGGAGCTTCCCCAACCTGATCAAAACGGTGACAGAACCACAGAAGTGGAAGAGGGCGACAAAGCCGGCGAACCCACCACAATTGAAGAAGCCAGTCGCAGACTGAGAGAGCTGACCGATGGTCAGATGGGAGACAAAAACCAGGAATCTTTTGATGCTAATCTCCAAAAATTCCTGGAGAATCCGGATCTCTCCGACCAGCAGAAGATAGACACTCTCAACAATCTAAGAAAGACCATCGAAGCCGGCGACAAGAGCGCCAGAGAAGGCATTGGTGTGGAAGGTGGAATCTCCCACGATTATCTAGGTACCGGAAGCGACCTTTCTGCCAATGTAAGAACGGTTGTCGCCGGAGCCATGGACAACGCAGCCAACCCCAGGTCCATAGACCAGGGTGATAGCCGTCAATGTAACGCCACCACGGTTTCCGAGCAGTTGTACGGTCAGAACCCAGCCCTGGCCACAGAAAAACTGAATGAAGTAGTAACTAAGGCAGAGTTCAGCGGAGAACGCTCCTTCGACGCCAACGGCAAAGCCATAGAGAACGGCGGAGAATTCACCGCCAAGGTCCCACCGGGAATTTTCAAAGCCGCCATCAGCGAGTCCGGAAACCTGGACCAGGCTGGAAACGAAGTCCACAACGTGGCAGACAGACTGCTCAAAGGCGGCATGATCAACCATGTCAAACAGCAGTACGGTCAATGGTTCACCGAAAGAACCGATGTATCCGGAACCGGCGAAAGACTGTATCAGATGAATCCGGACGGCACATTCAGTGGTCGCAACGTGACAAACGGCAGAGGAGAAATAGTCCAGGGTCCTGGAGCCGACATCCATGACGTGGCCGGTATGGCCAACAGTGCCGGGGTCAAAGACGTAGCAATCATGATAGGCAGCGGTTGGGTGGACCATAGCCGCGGCAAGATGGACAATCTCTATGAAGTAAACAGCGCCGCAGACATAGACCGAGCCATGGAAGGCAAGGTTGGCGGCATTCTCGGAGGAAACTCCGGAGCACAGTTCTTCAACGGTGTACGAACAGTGGCCGGAGGCGGTCACGTGGTCAGCATATATAAAGGTGAGAACGGTACTTATAACGTATCGGATCAATATGGTACTCAGAGAGACAGAAACGGAGTATCAGCCAACGTTCTAGCCGATATAAGCATGCATCCTTCCGAATTCGGAAGACGTGGAACGCCTGGACCCCGTGCCGCAGAAGAGTACGGTCGCAGAGCCGACGGACAGTCTACTAAGCCCGGATACAACCCGGCCACCGACCGAAGCGACGCGGAATACAACAACAGCCATGTCCGCTACGATGGTCAGCGCGACGGTGCCGCATACTACGGACCCGAAGGAGACGCAGGGGTCAGAAACGGAAACGACAAACTTGTCGCCGATCCGGACCAAAAAGCGGAAGAGCCCAAAGCCGAAGAGCCCGAAGAGAAGGAACTCAAAAAAGCCGAGGGAGAGACCGATACTCAAGGCAAGCTAGCCGGACTGAGAAGTGAACTGGCCCAGCTTCAAGCACTGCAAAACCAGGCTCAAGAATCCCTCGACCGGGGAATGAGAGACAACGTCTACGCCGGAGCTATTGCGGCGATAGAGGCCCAGATCTCAAATCTTCGATCGGCATAATTAAAAACAAAATTTCACAAACAGAACCCTGTCAAAAACAATGCTCAAATGCTGCATATGGCAGGGTTTTGCCTTGCCTCCCCGGGGACACCCGTGACAAAGCACCATATTTAACACCACCACTGTAACAATACACCTAAAATTCTTTTCCTGCTGACAACACTTTAAAAGACGAGCCAATGCGATACAATGCCCCAATCGTGTCGGAGTAGTTGCACCGTCAGGGATTCAATATCTCTCTGGAAAAACCCGGAAAGAAAGCTATATTCATCTTTCAAAGAATTTCTGACTGATTCCTTCCGACCCAGACTATCGTTTTCAGGAAACCGGACTAATTTATGAAAAGACTGAACTATACTTCAGCCCCGATTATTTCCCTACTTACGATTTGCCTGATGATCCTGGCAAGCGCAACACCTGCCATGGCAAAGGCGGCAAAATGCCCCCATGTGGAAAAGGTGACAATTAATGCGCCCCCTTCGATCGTCTACAACACGATTCTCAATCTGAGAAAGTCCTACCCTGAAAATGTAAAAGAGCTATCCCGCACCTCCGAGCACTGCCTGGTGGAAGAGACATTCCACGTACTTCCGGTAATCGGCAAAACGAAATGTGTCTACAAAGAGACTTACAAACCCCAGAAAGAAGTTTCTTACAAAATGGTGGAATCGCCTAGATTCAAAGCTTTTGAAGGATGCTGGACCCTCACACCGGTGAACGGAGGCAAGCATACCAATCTGGCTCTGTCCTCTTATATAGATCCCGGTATCAACCTTCCTTTCGCCAAGCAAATCACGAAGATAGAGACCAAAAAAGGAATTAAGAAGCGTCTCACCGCCGTGAAAAAGAAAAGTGAAAAGAGACAGCTTGCGATGTCGAACAAGCAGAAAACTCAGTAGTTCAATTCCGGATCATTCTTCTTCAAATTAGCGGATAGCAGTTGGATCTCTTTCTCCAGATCCACACCGTCTTCTTTCATGCGAATACTGTAATAAACAATTCCGGCAGCAGTAAAAAACACCGGATACAAATACATGAATATGCAAGACTGCCAGACCATCGCCAGCATTTGCAAATAGAGAGGCACCGTCAGTAGTGGTGAATTGGCGTAATTATCTGCTCCCATATAAAGGGACTTTATGTAATGGAAGAGATAGAAAAGTTGATAGGGACTTTGTAGAGCGAAGCTTACGGTCACGGTTGCCACATAGCTCAAGATGGCAAAACCTAAAAGAGCCCAGATGTGGCGCCAACCTATAGAAAAGGTTCTTCCGATGGTACCGAAGAAACCACGATCCTCCATGACCAGCACAACAAACAGCAAAACCAGCGGAACAAATATCGCAACCAGCGAAACGAAACCCAGGAGCATACCTGCTAGAACTACCGGCAATGAAAGAACTGAAGACATTTTGATAGCAGTAACCACAGCCAGGAAAACGGCAAGAACAAAACTAGCCGTAAAAATCCAGACAAAAAAACCGATCATCGATAGAACGATGTAGGCAAGTATTTTCCATTTTTTCGTGCCCACCGCAGTAATCTCCGCAGCAAAGTCATTGCTGTCCAGAACGATCATGCGCATGTAACCTAGCTGCCGCAAGAGCAGCCAGAAGAGAGCGAAATAAGTAACCAACAACCCGATAGACATCATCAGGAAAGGCATGATGAAAAGCTTTACGTCGAATATGCTCTTCCCTTCGCTCAATAACTGCAAAAACTCATGACCACCCCATGTGGTACCAAGTTTTCCTACCACCAGTACTATAGTTGGCACCATCATTATGGAGACAAGGAACTTCAAATCCCGACGACAAACACGGAAGCCTTGCCCCACAGCGTCTCCTACCGATTGTATCCTGCTGACACGCATACTTTGTTGACTGTTCCTACTTTCCATCCTGGGCCAGCTTCAACTGCTTGTAGAGTGCCTGGACTTGCGCATACTCTTGCGTAAGAGCATTGGACTCTGCCTGTAACTCGTCTCCACTATAGGAGGGTTGCTCCGGTCCATTCATGCTGTATCCCTGGGGTTTGAGGGAATGCAATCTGGATAGAACCATCATTGCAAAACGCCCATGCATATTTGAACGCTTATAGATAGCGGATTGTAGAGCCTGATTTCGCTGATACTTTCCATAAACTTGCTTTTGATAGGAGAGAATTCCATCTCTATTGGCGGCTGTAATCATGTCGTGTATGGAATTTGATGACTGTGAGGTCTTCGACAGAGCAAGGTGGTTATACTGCATGGCATCATCACGGTTCTCTTCCGCAAGGCGTTGCACCGTGGTCCACATGTTGAAAAACACGGCGTCACTCTCTTTGGATCTGGCGGCGTACAGATTCTCCAACATACTCATGACCCGCTTCTCGTTCTGGAGAAGTCTGGTTTCAAGACTGACTAGAGCGGCACACTTGTCCGATACTTCAAGTTTAAGCGGCTTCAGATTGGCGAGGGAGCCGATGGGCACATATGGTGAGGAGACTTTAGGACCTTCCTGTCTCTCGTGGTACTTCTTACAGTGCTCGAAGTACTCTTTCCTGTGTTCTCGATACTGAATCAGCGCCTGGTTGTATTCGCTCAAAAGACTTTGATAACTGCTCTTGGAGACTTCGGCTTCTTCAGTGACATTTGAAGCTAAAAGCTCCGCTTTCTCCTGCAATCCGATGGCCTGCTCATTGAGCGCTTGTGCGGTCGGAATGAGATGATCGGCAGATTGAATCCGCTCTTTCAAGTCGGCTTCGGTGGCAGCCGGATCTATGTACACACAATGGTCTTCCGCTAAAGCCGTTCCCATAAAAACTGGAAAAGCAAAAGTCAGAGCTAAAAGCCGGAAAAGAAGTCGGCAGTCATGAAGATTAAATCTGGACATAGTTCCACCTGGCTAAACTCTAAAATATTCAGCAATTAAATCTATCACAATAATAGCTCTCATACTTACTTTGTGGGCTGGATAGCCCGGAGTAGGATCGCTCTCAGTACCTCCCCAAAAACGTCGGTCGTGTTACGCTTATCCAGGGGACATCCTTGAATAACCTGGAGCTGTAGAATCCAGCCGTAGAAAGCCCGGCCAGAAAAGTTTTCAATACAAAGGTCATGTCATGGTCGATGAACAGTTAGAAAACATGTCTGATAACTTACCCGATCCAGGGCCCAATAATGCCCAGGGCGGCAGGAAGAACCTGGAGCCGACAATTCAGGAAGAAGTCCCGGAAGACGCCATCAGAAACGACGATCCTGAAAGTGAAAAGCCAAAAGAAGCGCCGGTAATACCTGCGCGAAAAGGACCAAGCGCCAGGGAGTTGTATCGAATTCCCACCAGTCCATTAAAAGGAAAGTATGAATTTATTCAGGTAATTGGCGCCGGTGGAGCCGGTGTAATTTACAAGGCCAAACAAAATCCCCTCAATCGCACAGTGGCCATAAAAATGGTCCACTCCCATATAGTCAGCCCTACTTCTTTGATGCGATTCGAAAAAGAAGCAAAAACCATTAGTACGCTGAATCACCCCAATATCATCGCCATTCACGATTTCGGCGTCTCGGAAGACGAGCAACCATATATGGTGATGGATTATATCGAGGGAATTCCACTTTCCGACTATATAAAACAAAACGAGAGACTCTCCCTGGAAGAGACCATGGACTTCGCCGCTCAAATATGTGATGGACTGAGCCATGCCCACAGAAAAGGAATTTTGCATCGGGACTTAAAACCAAACAATCTGATGCTTCTCCCTTTAGAGAATGGGTCTTACCACGTAAAAATTCTTGATTTCGGTCTTGCCAAAATCCTGCATGGCGACGAAGAAGATGAGAGGGATCACCTCACAAAAACCGGAGAGACCGTGGGTACTCCGGCATATATGAGCCCGGAGCAGGTCATGGGAAAAGGTCTGGACCAAAGAACAGACGTCTATTCACTTGGCTGTGTCATCTATCACTGTCTCACCGGTGAACCTCCATTTCTTGGTGAAACAAAGATGGAGACTATGCTCATGCACCTGAACAAGGCTCCTGAGCCGGTCAACGAAAAACTTTCAGAGCAGGCGATCGAACCATTTTATGACCAACTTATTCTAAAACTGCTTGCCAAAGAAGCTGGCGATCGATACAACAACCTCCTGGAAGTAAAAGAGAGTATCGAGAAAGCCGCCAAAGGGCTCTTTGATAGCTACCAGGAAGGCCAGATTCCGGCAAACAACCAGTTAGATACCTTGAATGACAGCCTGTCGGACCAGGAAAAGACTCTAGTAGATGAGAGAAAGTCCGAACTCTCCGCTACCCAGGGAAATTGGATAAACAAAAACAAAACACCACTTCTTATAGTCCTGGGTAGTTTGATGCTGGGAATTCCCTTCTTCACCATGGTGGGCAACCTCAACAAATCAGTTCAAGAGGAAGCTAATAAGCCTGACAGCCCCAATAACAAAAAAGAACTGGAGTACAGAAAAGCGCTTGACGAAGCGCTGGAACCAGAGAATTATCACAATGAACTGTTTATCGCGGACCTCAGAAAAAACACAAAAGCCAAGGAGATATCTGTCGGCAAATATCAAATAACCGATTCCGCCCTCAAGCACCTGAAGGAGGTCCACAATCTCTATATCCTCGATCTGAAAAATTCTCTGGTCACAGGAGCGGGTTTGAAGTATGTGGTGGCATTGCCCAGTATCCACGAATTAGATCTCTCCGGTACGAAGGTTGAAGACGCGGATTTAGAGCTACTTAAGAGACTTCCGGATCTAAGGAAGCTAAATCTAGCCAATACCAAAACAACAGACACAGGAGCTGCCGTGCTCTCTTCCATAAACTCCCTCGTGTCTTTGAATCTGGAAGGGACTCAAATAAGCGACGCCGCCCTGCCCGAGATTGAAACCCTGAGCCATCTACAAGAACTAAGCCTGGCGAACACAAAAGTAGACAATGATAAGCTGGAATCGCTGCAAAAGCTACCTGTTCTAACGGATCTCAATTTATCCGGCTGCGCGGTTACCGATAGTGGCTTGAAAAAACTTAGCTCTTTGAAAACCCTTGGAGTTCTCAATCTATCGAAAACGGAGCTGACCAGCCAGGGAATCCAGCACCTGGTAGGGATGAAAGAGCTTCGTGAGCTGGACCTCTCAGGAACCAAATTAGACAATTCTTCCATAAAATATCTCTTGCAACTTACCGCACTCAGACGTTTAAAATTAGTGGATTGCAAAATCTTAATGGAAAAGGCTCTACCCTTGAGGCGCAAAATAAACAACCTGGTAATTTATATGGATCCCTCATGACCGAAAAAACTTCT
>JAUIJG010000609.1 GCA_030431355.1 bacterium | reverse complement strand
TGAATCGCAGCAAGCAGAAAAACGAAACTGTTTCCATAAAAGCACTGGAAGACTATCTCTTCACCCTCATAAACGCTGATCGCAAAGCGAACGGCAATCTGCCTCCTTATACAAGAAGCTCCGGTCTATCTTCCCTGGCGAGGAAGTATGCCACCGATCAAGCCAAAAGACAGTTCACCGGTCACCGAGACCCGGAAGGGAGAATGCCCCAGGACCGCGCCAATATGGCAGGCATATCCGTTCCGGTGGCGGAGAATGTGGCCTACGCGGAAGGGGATTCCATGACCTATTCAGGGAAAGTGCAATATTGCCAGGAGACGATGATGGATGAACCGCCCAATCAGATCAATCACCGCTCCACCATTCTCAGCCCCGATTATCAATATTGCGGTGTCGGAGTCGGCATCACCAAAAACGGCAGAGTACATGTGGTCCAGGAATTTTCTATAAAACCGGTTCCATAATAGATTTTCTACAGCCTATTACTAGTAGAAATTCACTTATTTAGCTATCTAACGGTTGTTCTAACCTGCTTTTCTTGCCGGCAGGATGCGCCATAGAGATGTGAACAGAGAAGGAATTAAATCCCTGATCGCTTCAAGCACTATACCTCTGCGTTCAAGTCTTCTTAGACGGCTGATGCGTGTCTCTTTGGAGGCTTCGGGCTGATTATCATAGAACTCGGAAACCCTGTTCATGAACAGATCCGTTCTTCTACCTTCCAGGTAGTCACCACGAGCATGAGCTCTGAATCCGGTGGTTATTACCTGGGCGACATAGGCTTCCTGCATATCCTGCTTATTGCCTTTTGCTGCCCTGTTTTCTGGAATTGTTACTCCAACATTTATAGCTAATCTAGAAGTCATTTCGACCCTCACAACATACAATTGTTGAGGCAAGCGGTCTTCTGAGCCACGCCAATTATTCTTGAAAGAATGCGACTCTTAAATATTCAATTGCCCTACGCCAACAAAGTATCTAAAGTACCCTGGATGTCATTATGTTAAGAGTATGACAACAGTTTGTCCAATGATATATATTTTAGTATGCCTATAAACCCTGGCATAACAAGGCTTTCGAGGCACGCCCTTGCAAAGTGGCGTAATTCCCGCATTGACAGTGAGCCTTCAGCACTTGCTCTAAGCGATTTTCTAAAGCTTAGTCATCAAAGTTAGTAGCTCTTTGCCCTGGTCGGCAGGAAAAGAATCCTGGGGCTCATACACAATATCAAAAGAAAATACCCCATCATATAGATCGAATATCTCGTCCTTGGTTACTGAAAATGGCAGCCCCCCACCTTCTCTCTCTCCAATCCACCAGAGAGCCAGCAGTTTGCCGCCGGGCTTCAGTATGTCCCTGGTCGTATACATATATCTACGTCGGTGCACCGGATCCAAGGAACAGAAGCAGGTGTGTTCGAAAATACTATCGAAATACTGGTTGTATTCATGTAAGTCGAATATATTTCTCTTGAGTAGATAGGCTGACTTGCCGGCAAGACCGGCATTCAAAAATTTTTGATGGGTTGCGTTTATTGCCGATTGAGCAAAATCAATACCGACCACTTCATATCCGAGCTGGGCAAGAAACAAAGCATCATAACCGGTACCACAGCCAAGTACACCAATCCTGCCAGGAGGCAATCGGTAAGGTGACTTCATGAAAGTTTCCAACGGCGGAGCATGACGACCATACTCCCAGGGAGTCTTTCCTTGCTGATAGCAGAGTTCCCAGAACTCCGGACTATCAATATCAAAA
>JAUIJG010000200.1 GCA_030431355.1 bacterium | reverse complement strand
GAACCTGTGACAGAAGCTGTGGCAAAAGCAGAGACTGAGACAGAAACAGAAACACCTGCTGAGTTGAAAGAGAGTGAGCAGGCCCTGGAGCATCTGGATGAGGTGGCGGCATCAAGTCTTCCCGAGCGACCTCAGTCAACAAGAAGAGATTTAGTACAGAGCCTTGCTGCGGTGGAGAGAACTTCTCCACAAGCAAAAAAAGATCTGACCCGCCTCAGTGAGAGATTCAGCAGCACTGCATAGAATTAGGAGCACTAATGCTTGACCGAGTCACTACGGTGGACCTCGTCGCAAAGGCAATAGATAAAGTTTTTTCCTTCAACGGAAGGATCAAAGGGAAACTTGTCTATTTCCCCGATGACCTGATCAAAATCGGTGAGTCAATGGCAAGAAGGGCTGCCGACCCGGCTCGATTCACCTGCCAGGGATTTCACACCACCAGCGTTATTCAATCAAAGATGCGTCAGCTCCTGGAGACAGACCCTGTTGAGGTCATAGAACCTATCGCCCAGGCGGTTACTACCGGTGCCTGCGAACTGCGGTCCCTGGATGGAAAGAATTCTTATCTTGTAGAGGTCGACTTTGAAAGTCTCGCTCTCGACATGGAATCTCGCCTCTGTGATGAGCAATCGATAACCAGAAAAGGGTTTAGAGACGCTGCCGGTCAGATCTATGACCTTCTGGTGATGCAAGCTTTTCTGAATCAAAAGTCCACGGAAGAGCACACCTATACCTTCAGACAGAGAGTTTCAGCCAATAGCCAGACCACCGGAGAGGTTGTTCTGAAGGGATTTAGAGGTCTTTCAGGCAGGGAAGACACGGTAAATGAAGGAACGGCATTGACCATCAAAGATGCATGGACAATTTCAATGCTCACCGAAGGAAGATGCGATGGTCTGGTGGTAGACAGCTCTTTGACAGATGATCCGTCACTGAACCCTATCTCTTCTCAAGCCGAACTGGTGGAGCGAACAGTTTCTTATCATAAAGCCACCGCCAGACCCATACAGGCAGCGGTCCATATAAACTCGTTGCTCAATCCCGATGAGCCCGGCAATGGCCACGATCTCCACATGATATCTGCGATTTATGACCAGAACAGCAAGCTTTTCTTCTGCCAGAGCCACTGGGGACTTTTAACAGACAGCCTGTTGAATGGACTATCAGCGGAGGAGCTGTATAAAGCCATGATATTTCAGGGTCGAGTAGGAGGCGAACCGGAAGCCTACGATAGGCTCAGCCCGAAAGAAAGACACTTTGATGCTGTTTTTCCTCTGAAGCCCAGGGATTGGTCTAAACAACTGCTCAGTCTTCGCAAAGAGAGTGCCTGGCTTGAGCAAGTGGAAAGAAGGTCATTAAGTTCATCCCGGGGTCTGGCTATGACCAAGTATCGGGAAGACTATCGCCTTTGGCATGATGCCAGAGCCCAACACCTGGAGCTGTTCGGGGAGTCTATGCCTTTCAGCAAGCCGGAGCCGGAAAAGACCTTTTAATTCTCCTTCTTGCACCTCATTTTTTGGAGCCCGGCAGGCTTTCTTCATTAAAAACTATGCTATATGCGCTACAATAGGCTCCTTAAGTCACAGATATGGAAAGGATGAGCATGGAGCCAAAAGTAGATAAAGCCCGCGTGATAGAAGCATTAAACTCTGCCCTGGAGAAAGAACTGGCGGCCATGGTTCGCTACCTGCACCATTCTTTTATCGTGATCGGACCGGGAAGAGGACCGCTGGTTGATCTGTTTCGCAATCTAGCCACGGATTCAATGACCCACTCGATTCAAATAGGCGAGAAAATCACTGCTCTTGGTGGACACCCCTCGGTTCGCATGGAAGAGATAGACGAGCCGGGTGACCAGACCCTGGAAGAGATGCTTCAGGAAGATCTTGAGATGGAGAAAAACCACATTGAGATGTATGAAAGGCATTTGAAAGAGTTCGAGAAAGATTTGATTCTAAAGTTAATGTATGAACAGATCATTTTAGAGGAAGTAGCCCACTACGAGAATCTTGAGATGTATCTGCGGGACTATCAACCGGTATCGGTTAAGTAGTTCGATTCGAAAAGAGAAAATAGGAAAGACCCAGGAGGTAGCAAAAAGATGAGTACATCTACATCCACAAAAATCAGCATCACCTATTGTGGTGCGTGAGGATACAAAGCCAGAGCTGTCAGTTTGGCAGCTGAATTGAAACAGCGTTTCGGACTGGAGAGTGAGTTGGTCAAATCCTCCGGAGGAGTATTTGAAATCGAATTCAACGGGAAGGTGATTTTCTCAAAAGCCTCCCTCGGACGCTTCCCCGAAGATGGGGAGATCCGATCTCTGATTGAAGCTGAAAATTAGTTCGGAAACACTGTATAGAGAAATCTCAAAGGGCAGGACCTTAGGTTCTGCTCTTTCCTTTTGTCAGAAAAAGCTGATTTGAACTAGAATAGAAACAGGTAAACAACAATTTTGACGGATCATGCCAGAGACAAAGAAGCAAAAGCTAGCTGAGTTATCTCTTTTCCCGCTTCCCGTGGTGTTGTTTCCGAACGCCTATCTGCCCCTCCACATTTTTGAAGAGAGGTACAAGAGTATGATCTCCGAGGCCCTGGAAAAAGAAGAGCCTTTTGGAGTAATTTACTATGATGAAGTCAAAGAGAAGATGCTTGACACTGGATGCAGTACCATTATTACTCAGGTCAAGAAATTAGCCCAGGGAAGAATGAATATTCTGACGCTCGGCATGAACCGATTCGAAGTAAAGAATATTTTGGAGGAAACTCCATATATCAGAGCTGAAGTAGAATATTTTGAGGATGAAACTCTGAGCGGCTCCCCGGATAAATTGATTGAAGAGATTCATCAGGCTGTTCTCGACATTCTAAAGCTCTCCTCCAAGCTTGTGGATAAGAATGTGCAGTTGGCTGGCGAGATTCCTGATACCGCCGTGGAGTTATCCTTCTGGATTGCGGCCAATTTCTATGGTTCTCCCAGGGATCAACAAGAACTATTGGAGATGGTAGATACCTTGCTACGTCTGGAAGAAGAGCACACCATACTTGATGCGGCAAGAAAGCATCTGGCAGCCAAAGTTTCTTTGAAAAATGCCCTGGGCTAAAGATTCTGAAAGACGACAATCTCATTAGCCAACTCGGCATTTTCTAGAATCAACTTCCGATTCGGCATGTCGGTGGATAGAACTTTGTCTTTGGCTGAATCATAGTCTTTCCCTCCGTCCATGTGCCTTCTCACGAGTCTGTCAAACAAAATTTCTTCCGGAACATCCAGAAATATCGAGTAATCTAGTAAGCTTCGTATCTGGTGCCATGACAAAAGATAATTGCCTTCAACAATGGCGATAGTGTGTTCAGGTCTGATACTTCCTGCATCAGGTATTGTTGCTTCAATGCTTCTATCGAACAAAGGGAAAAGGACCTCTATTTGAGTATCTCTTTTCACTTTTTTGAGAAGCCTTTCAAAACCACTGCGGTCGAAAGAATCCGGGATGCCTTTTAAAGGCAAAATCCCTAACTCATCAAGCCTCTCGTTTGATAGATGAAATCCATCCATCGCAACGACCTGGGCTATCTCCTCACCGGCTTCCTGGTTGACAAGCCCCTTTAATTCTTCACTCATGGTGGTTTTACCGGCGCCGGGAGGTCCTACAATCCCGACTAGAGTGCGGACTTCAGGGCTGATTTTGCTCAGTTCAATTAACTTATCCGCCAGCTTTATAGTCTGTTCTGAAGCCATCTTACGAATCAAAAACTCCCAAGAACTCAAACAGTATCAGATGATTGCCTGCATGAAGCAATAGGCTACCATGAACCGTCTTGATCAGTTTTGAATTGATGGTTACACTATCACCTCGATCTACAATAAGGACAAATACAGATGAAGCTTTCCGGACGCAGTTCTCTTAAAACGATGACCTTGTCGGTCTCAACAGCCACTCTAGCCACGGTACTATTGCTTTCCGCCTGTAGCAAGGGTGAAACTCCAGCCAATCAGAATCCAGAAACCACCAATCAAGCTTCAGCACCAAGCACACAAGATACTCCGGCTACCGAGTCCGGCGATAAAGTCACCACCGAAACCGGTTTGCAATACGAGGATTTAAAACTCGGCACCGGGAAAAGTCCGGAGCCTGGGCAGACTGTCTCCGTTCACTACACCGGATGGCTTCTAGATGGTACTAAATTCGATAGCTCAGTGGACAGAGGAAAACCTTTTGAATTCCCCATTGGGCAGGGGAATGTAATTCGTGGTTGGGATGAAGGAGTCATGACCATGAAAGTAGGTGGAAAGAGAAAGTTGACCATTCCATCCGATCTGGCTTATGGCGATAGAGGATTCCCGGGCTCAATCCCACCGGGAGCAACTCTAGTATTCGAGGTAGAGTTGCTGGACGTTAAATAGCAAAGAGTTGCTATTGTTCGGTACTCACTCTGGAAATTTCAATTCGATACAAAGAGCTAGAGAAGGCACTATAGTTGTCTTCTTGCCCCTCAGACCAGGCTCCGATGTGGAAGATTTAATCAGATAGTGCTATGCTTGCCGCAATGTTCGCATGAAACAAGGCATTTTTTAGATTGTCTTGTTGTTACAACTCCAATAGCGAGGGCAGATTTTATGACGACAACAACACAGAGTGGTTTGCAGTACGAAGAACTTCAAGAAGGCACGGGAGCTTCTCCCCAGGCTGGTCAAATGGTTTCCGTACACTACACTGGTTGGCTTACTGATGGCACCAAATTTGATAGCTCTGTTGACAGAGGTCAACCTTTCGAATTTTGTATCGGTCAGGGACAGGTTATTCGTGGCTGGGACGAAGGTGTCATGACCATGAAAATCGGAGGCAAGAGAAAGCTTACGATTCCGCCCGAACTTGGTTATGGTGCACGTGGAGCGGGAGGAGTTATTCCTCCGAATGCCACATTGATTTTTGAAGTAGAGCTACTGGGTCTCAACTAGGCTTGAATTCAAAAACAAACAAGGCTTTGACGCCGTCTCTTTGTAGAGTCGGCGTTTTTGCATTAGTTTTTAGCCCTCATCAATTGAGACCAACTAGATTTGATCCTTTCAACTGCTCTAGCAAATCCGCAAGACCCTTATAGTGAAAAGCTTGCATGCCACTCGCTATGGCAGCCTCCACATTTTCAATGCGATCATCGATAAAGGCAAGCGAACTTTCATGGCTATCGAACCCGCCTTTTGAGTGACTGTAGATTTTGGGATCCGGTTTGGCGCACTTTAAGTCGCAAGAATAGGTGCGATGGGAGAATTCAGGTAGCCAATCACAGTCATCTTCGACCCACTCTTTCAAATCTCTGGGCATATTGGACAAAATCGCCATCGGTACCTTCGAATTGACCAGGTTCTGGACAAAGGTCAGCATCTCAGGATCCGGTCTGCTCCAGCTAAGCACATCCAGTCGAGTCAGATCGTTTATCGCCTTTCCATCGACCGATTTTCCAAGACTTCCTGACACAGCAGTCCAGTACTCAATCCTATCAGTGAGACCGCAGTCGTAGTCTAAGCGGTGCTGCCAGTAAGCGTTTTCAAACAAACTCTTATTGGTATCCAATAAACCTGCCATGGATTGAATATCGTCTTCTAGAGGCGGCTTGCAAAGCACATTACCATAGTCGAAAACCACAGCCTTGATTTCTGCCATTAGATCTCCTTTTGCAATATTCTCATTCGCCAGTGACTCGAAATCATAATGCCACCTGAAGTGGTATCACCCAGGAACTGATACGCTGAAAATATAGTTTCTCACATGATTTTCACTCAGCGTCCTATAAAGAGATAATCTTTTTCACGGACGAATTGCTTAGCCTATGAAATAGACATATGTATGTAAATATTACAAATACATATGAATTATAGAGAGAAATTTGCCTCAGTGGCGATGTGCAGGCACAGCCAGGGATAGGAGATTTTTTATTTGATGTCAGGAGTCGATTGCCAGATTTATCGGAACGAAAAACAGCGAAAAGGTGGCATAGCTTGGGCTTAGGCGATGTTTAGGGAGAGTTTTATAAGGGCACAAAAACTCCAGCCACCGGTGCATTTTTCCGGGCGGAGTCTAGATAGAACGGAGTTAGGATGTCCGCAATAGGCAACGAAATCGGCGAACTGCTAATTGATCTCGGATACATCACTTCCGAGCAGCTGACCGATGCAATTAATGAACAGGAGCAGTCCGGAGAACGGATTACTCTTGTTCTTTCTCGCTTAGGACTAGTCTCCGAAAGACAACTCAAAGATGCGCTGGAATTGCAGTTTGGCGTCAACTATATCAATCTATCCTTGAACCAGCCGGAGCCGGAAATGGTGAAACTGGTACCCGAGGAGGTAGCCCGAAAACACAGATTCGTGCCGGTAGCGCTCAAAGGTGAACAATACTCTGTCGCCATGGTGGATCCCGACGACCTCATCGCGGCTGACGCGGTTCGATCCAATTTAGGTAGTGAGAGCTTCAAGAAGCTGGTTTGTACCGCGGATGATTTCGAGCATCTAATTCATCTGACCTACGAGGCAGAGCCTCAATTAGCAGAATCAGCCAGTGATAATAACGGATCGGCGGAAGTGGATGAGGATGATGAGGAGACAACCTCTGAGCGTCCGGCAAAGACTTTGACATCATTGTTTGGCGCAGACGATGATGATGACGATTTTGAGTCGGATACTGCCGAACCTGAGCATCACGCCTCTCCTGCCGGACTTTTTGACGACGACGACGATGACGATGACGACGAATTCGAAGCCTCATCGCCAAAGATAGATACCTCTTCCATCGCCAATGAAGTAGACAATATCATCTCCTCCCTGGAGCAGGAAGCCCAAACAACCCAAAGTCCGGCTTCTTTGTTCGAAAGTGATGATGATGATGACGATTTCTCTTCTGATTCGACCGAAAACAATCAGCTCTCTGCTTCAGAGGACTCAACTCCTTCAGAGCTGGCCTCTCCCTCATCTTTATTTGCGGATGACGATGATTTCGAGTCAGACACAGAATTAGAATCAGATTCAAGCTCCGAGACCTCGGTCGAATCTGACTCGGAGGCTGTGCTCACGCCTGGATCTCTTTTCTCCGATGATGGGCATGATGAAGATTTCGAGTCAGATTCAGAGAGTATCGATGGTGCTTCCATGGCAAATGAGATGGATTCCATCTTCGAGTCTCTTGAGCAGAAAGTAGAACAGTCCGCCCAGGACTTTGAGAGTTCAAGTGCTTCAGCCTCCAGTGCACTATTTGCCGATGACGATGATGACGATGAATTCGAAGTTGAGAAAGCTGAGTCCGAAGAGATATCTTCGGAACAAGAGAACCCGGTCCAGGCTCCTGAGGAAACCACTTCGTTGTTCGGAGACGAACAAGAAGATGACGGAGATGAGTCAGGATTCTCAGTGGCTTCTAAGATAGATGGACTGCTCAGCAAACTGGAGAACGAGGAAGAATCGGAGTCAGCTCTTACAGAAGACGAGACAACTGAAGAGAGTTTATTCTCCAACGAAGAACCGGAAGAGCTCGAATCCGATGAAAAGATTGATGGAAGCTCCATGGCTTCTGAATTGGACGATATTTTTGATTCCCTTGAGAAGACAGGAGACATCGGCAGCACTGCAATATCCGAAGGACCTACCGAAGAGGCGCTAGAGGAAGAGCCCTCCAATAATCTTCAGTCTTTGTTCCAGGAGTCAGAAGATACTGAGATAGAGCAGAACGAATTGCAATTCTCGGCCGATAGCCTTGCCGACGAGGAAGAGGAAGAACTCATTGGTGAAACCACAAGTAGTATCATCGATTCTTCTTTTGCAGAAGATGAAGATGAAGCGGAAGTTAGCCTTGAGAAAGAGATAGATCTTGAAGAGACCATCTCTCCGGATCAGAGCCTACAAACTTCAGACACACTTGACGCCATTTCCGACTCAGCCGCACGTTTGGAAGCCGGAGGGACAGGATTGGAGAGTATGCTCAATGACATCTCTTCTTCATCATCGTTAAATCTGGATGAGTCCGAACTAGAGGTCAAATCGGAATCTAGAATGGTCTCTTCCGACGTCGATGATCTGGATGATTTTGAGAACACGGTGTTCGGATCTCAATCTCTTTTCCTGTCAGATCGCCTTGACCAGATGGAAAAAGATCTGGAGGAGAAACAACCAGAATCAGAAGTCGCAGATTCCAAAAAAGAAGAGGAGCCTGTCGAAGAGGCTGACGTTCATGAATCCGCTGCCTTCAAAGCTGATGAAGCACCAGCGACAGAAGCAGAGTTAAATCAGCAGCCTGAACCTACAAAAACCATCGCTCCGGTTCAGCTGGGTAAGTCATCTTCCCTCAAGAAGAGAAGAAAACCGGTGGAGAAAGTAGCTTCTGCCGATTCGACTCCAGCTACCAAATCCGAGTCACTACAGACGAAGCCTGAGCCCTTCCCAGCCGAAGAGCTTGAAGTGGTTTCGGAGAGTGATCAAGAGGCGCTGCCGATTTCGGAAGATATCAATGTGGTGGTTGAAAGTTTCACCACCAAAATTGCCGGCGATTCAAATGTGGTTGAAAAAGATCCAGGTTTCTCTTTCCTTGAAGAGATAGTGGAAAGTGAACTCTCACTCGCTCAAGAGACACATGTACATGAACCTGATCTGGTTGAAGAGCCAGTTGCCGAGCAAACTGATGAACAGGCTAGTGAGATAACAGACGTGGAAGAAGATAGTGGCGAAATACCTATCTTCCCCGAAGACTCTGTCGAAGAGCCGATGTTTGAGCCTAATAGTCAGACTCGTCTAACAGAAGATGACATCGCCATTCCGGACGCGAATCCGCTGCCTGCCGTCAAGCCACCACTGCCACCTGGGCTTAACAAAGAGCTTGTGGCAAGGGTAGAGACCGCCGAGCCGCAGCAGGACGTTCTGGTCAAACCTCCACTGCCTCCAGGTGTCACAATTCCTCAAGAGGCGTCGACTTCCGATCCAGATATGCCTCTGGAGCCAGTCACTCAAGAATCTACACCGGTGTTGGAATCGCAGCCGGAGCCAATTGTCCAAACCGAGCCAGAACCGCTACCTGCTATTGAGCCGGAGCCCCTGCCTGAACCCGTTTCTGAATTGGTCCCTGAGCCTGCTCCGATACTAGAGGCACCAACACAGCCACAACCTGTAATGCCGACTCCAGCACCAGTGGTAGAGTCTCCTCCAGCTGTCCAACCAGAGCCATTGCCGGCTATAGAACCGGAACCGGAGCCTCTGTATGAGCCTGTTTCTGAACCCGTTTCTGAATTGTTACCTGAGCCTGCTCCGATACTAGAGGCACCAACACAGCCACAACCTGTAATGCCGACTCCAGCACCAGTGGTAGAGGCGCCTCCACCTGTTCAACCAGAGCCTCTTCCAGCTACAGAGCCAGAACC
>JAUIJG010000199.1 GCA_030431355.1 bacterium | reverse complement strand
GCCCTTGCTTTTGAAATAATCTATATATGTACTGTAATCGTCTTCGTTCATGTTTAGCGAGTCGACCACAATCTTTTTGCCTTCTAAACTGCCGCCAATGAGGCTGTCCGGTCCGAACATGGGGTGGGTGAGTAGAGCCTGGGCATTGTCCGGCATGTGTTTTTTCAGCACATTTTTAGGATGGGTTTTGACCGAGAGCACGTCCATTATCGTGACCCGGTCTTTGTTAGATGCGATTTTGTCTTTGTGCCCGGCAAAGATCTCTTCGAACTGGGAGATAGGCACGCAGTAGATAATGAAAGTCGCATCTAGAGCCTGGTCGAGTGTAACCACATTGAGACCGGCTTCTTTTGCCCGGGAGCAGGCGTCTTCTTCGCTGTCGTAAACACATAGATCAAGGTCTTTGTTCAACAGCTTCGCGAACATATGACCGAAGCGACCGAGACCGATGATGCTGGTTTTCTTGTTTTTAAAATTAGAAGACTTAGACGACATAAATTAGAGGGCTCCTGGTTTGTTGAAAATCCGCAATTTTTTATTTGATAAGTTTAGCCTGGCATTTTGAGATATGTAGATATTCTGAAGTTTTGGCATACTGGAAATTATTTTGGCGCATCCATCATGGTCATTAAACTTGCAGCCGTAGAGGCTCAATTCTATAAGAGGCGCATTCTGTAGTGCTTCTAGATTTTGGCTGGATATTGTCAGTTGATCGAGACCCAGGACTCGAAGTCTTTTTAGAGCGGATAGTTGACCCAGGTATTTAGGCTGGTAGCTGCCGTAGCCTAGATTCAGTCTGTTTAGCTTTTTGAGCAGGTTAAGGTTTTTGCCGGTGTAGCCTCTGGATTGATCTAGTTTTAGGGATTGTAGGTAGGGAAAGTCAGCCAGGACGTCAATGTATTTGTCGTCGATAAGCATATTCCGCATTCTCAATTTCTTTAGAGCTGGTGCCGATTGGAGGAGTCGCAGATGCTCCAGAGGAAAGTCGTTTATATGCACGAGGTCCAGTATCTCTAACTTTTTCAAGGAGGCAATTCTTCTTACGGCGCTCTCCGGTAAGATGCAATTGTCCAGGCGAAGGTGCACCAGATTCGGTAGTAGAATAGTGGCCTCTCCAGCACCTTCTTCCTTTGTCTCATTCTTAAATGTCGCTCTTTTGATTCTAAGTCTGGTGTTGGATTTAACCAGGGGCAAGACTCTATTCAGTCCCTGATCTTCGTCGGCTCCGAAGTACTCCATGACTATTCCTGGGACTCCGATCATCGTTTGTTGTGCGACTGCTGGGACTTCTTCTGAGTTCCTGATTTCATCCATGGGGACAAAGGGGGTTTTAGAATCCGAACTTGATTTTGGGTTTGATTCGGTAAGTGATTCACCTTTCTTCGGTTTAGAGCGGTCTATTGAAGCCGGGGATGAAGTTGAGTCTGTCGGCTCCGGTGGCTGGGAGAACCAGACGAAAGATACAAGAATGAGAAAGGCTAGAGACAATATCGCAAGCAGTGGCAGAATGAATGTTGCTTTCTTGGCGTCTTCTCCCTCAAACTCGCCCGGGGTCTCTTCCTTTGTCTTCGCTTCTTCGGCTGGAGGACCGGTGTCCGATTCCATCATCTTAAGAAGATCTGTCTCTATCTCCTTCATGCTGGGATGTCTGTCTGCCGGTGCTTTTTTAAGACATTTGGAAACTAATGCGCAGAGCTCCCGGGGGATTTCCAGGTCTTTTCTATCCGCCAGGTTTGGTGGCGGTTCATTGACATGCATCTTAATGGTCTCTAATGCGGAGTCGCCTTTGAAGACTTTGTCGCCGGTGAGCATTTCATAGAGGAGACAGCCGAAGCTGTATTGATCGGCGGGGAGACCGACTTCTTGCCCGGCGGCGCCTTCGGGTGAGACATATGATGGCGTTCCGACGATGGCACCGGTGGCGGTGATTGTCTGGCTTTGCTCCTCGATTTTGGCGATACCGAAGTCGATGAGCTTAATCTGAAGACTACCCTTTTCGTCTTCCGTGAGAAAAACGTTGGATGGCTTCAGGTCCCGATGCACGATGCCATTGTTATGGGCATCTCCCAGACCTTTCGCCACCTGATACATTATCTCCAGGCACTCTTCGAGGTCCAGCTCCCCTCTCTCCAGCTTTTGGTCTAGAGAAATTCCTTCTAGATGTTCCATTACCAGGAAGAGTCGTTCTTTATCCACTCCGAAGTCCAGGACTTCCACAATATGGCGGCTTTTCAGCCCCGCCATGGCGCGGGCTTCGGTCTGGAAGCGTTTTACCGTGTCGGCGCTGGCTTCTTCTAAAAGAACTTTTACTGCTACTTTGCGCTTCAGAGCGGTGTCGGTGCAAGCATAGACCATGCCCATGCCGCCGCGACCAAGCTCCGATTCGATTCGGTAGCGAGATATCATCTCCGGATTATCGGAGGCGGTGGAGAACTGATCGCTTGTAATGGTTCAGGACCCTTATTGCGGCTCGACTAGTAGACTCTAGCCGGAACGCCGGAGATGTTTTTCACGGTGACTTCCTGGCTTACCGGCTGTCTACCGAAGGATACTCCAAGCTGTTCGTATAAGGCAACGTCTTTTTCGTCTACGAATCTTTGTTTGATGGCGTCGGCAACTTCCATGTACTCGATGTTACCGGAGCGATAAGAAGAAACGGTTACTCCGAATTTGCCTCTTGATACCAGCTCTACTGCTGCTGCACCGGCTTCCAGACCAAATGTCGCGTCTACAGCAGAAGTGAATCCGCACCGCATCAAGTGGCTCGGTCTTATCTCTCTTACTTCCGGTTTTTCGTAGACGCCTTCCACGAACTGACCGGTTTTTTGCATGAACTCTTTGATGGAGGGGTCTTTTTTGATTCGATCTTCCAACTGTTTGACTACGTACTTGCCCGCTCCCATGAGCTTGCGATGACCGAAGGAGTCCGGTTCGGAATCCATGTCCACAAGCTCATTGCCGGAGGCATCTCTCAAGCCTTCTGCCACAACTATCGTTGCCGTGCCGGCGTTGACGTCGCTCTCTTCCACCCGCTTTTTGAACGCGGAGACCACATGGTCGTAGAGAACATCGAAGTCCACGGGGATTTCGGGAATCAGAACGGCGTCCGCGTCTGCGGCTACTCCACCGCGGAAGGCGGTGTGACCGGCGTATCTACCGAATACTTCCATGACGATGATTCTGTTATGGGTTCGTCCCGTGGTTTTAAGATCCCTTACGGCTTCGGCTATTCTGTTGATGGTGGAGTCGCCGCCCACGCTGTAGGTCATCAGGTCCAGGTCCATGGTCTTTGGTGCGTGGACACAGGAAATACCTTGTTTTGCCAGGTCGGCAACCACCGAGCCGGTGTCGTCTCCTCCGGAGATTACCAGGGCATCGAGGTTGTGCTTATGGAGACCGTCTTTAATTCTTTCGTATTTGTTCTCGTCTTTGATTTTGGAGATTTTTACTCTGGAGTTGCCTGCTTCCGAACCGGCAAGATAAACATGTATTTGCTCTATGCGCTCTTTGGTAAGCTCGGTCAAACTGTCGATCTCGACAAGGTTGTAAAGTCCAGCGTAGCCATTGGGGATGATCCAGGCTTTCATGCCTTTGGAGAGCGCTGTCAGGGCTGCTCCTTTGACAACACCGTTAAGTCCGCCACAGTCTCCACCCGATGTGATAATCCCGATATTTTTCATGGCTCCTCCAGAAATGGCTGAAAGCAAGGATATAGTGTATGAGTTTGTAGCATGGCCGGGAGCCTTTTTGATCTTGACTTATGCAGGATTAAATTGCATCTTTGCTCTTTCCTGGCGCAAAGCATTCTGCGGTGCCGGTTCCTGTGAGGTCGGCTTTTATTAACCTAGGTGAACTTTCTTCCCATTCTCCTCTCTACTGTCTACCATTGGGTTTTTCTGTTTATAATTGAAATAGAAGTGGTTTGAGAGTAGTTTACTCAGAAGTCAGGTCAATCATGTGTAACCATCAAGTGAGCCGGAAAGCGTTTATAGCCCATGTGGTCAAAAGAGTTCTGACCACCGGAATATTCGCCGCCATTATTTGTCAGCTATTTCTTAATGCCGGCTCTACTATCGGTTGAATCTGGTTGAATCTGGTTGAATCTGGTTGTATCTGGTTAGATCTCCTGGATCAAATTTCTAGTCTCCTAGAATTTCGGAGAAGCTTTCCATTAAGCCTTCGGTTCTACCGGATGACACTTTGAATATCTCTTTCACCTGCTTCGAACCTTCCGGCACCTTCAGTCTTTTAGCGCTGACTTTTGTCTTTGCCACGCTAAACGTATTCAGGATCGGGGTCGATTTTCCGTTTCCAGAGTAGACTACCAGGCGTAAGGGCATCGCCCCCAGGTCCGGCACCATGGTCCAATCCGTGTAATCTTTATAGACCGGTGGATCTATTCCGGGAACGTCTGTAACCCAGATCTTCCAGTTTTTGCCATCGCTGTAACGGCTGTATATTTTGGCGTTCAGCCCTGAAATTTTAGTCTTCTTAGAGAATTTCCAGCTTTTCGTTTTGCCTCTGGCTTCCGCCATGCTTTTATTGGCAAGGTGTGAAAAAAGAGCCATCCTTTTCATGACGCTATGACTGGTGCCCCTGTAGAAAAACCGTTTTTTGCGATTGAACATGACCAGGTTTTTTAGTCCCTGTTTTTTAATGTAGGTTGTACCTTCCCTCTCGTTTTCGGTCATCATCCAAGCTGGATTCAGGTAGACTTTCTGGGGACCATAAATCTGATGAGTTTGGGCAAATACCCAGGCGTCAAGGGTCTTTGACTTTGCCTTTGTTGGCGAGTTTTTCATGGTTGCGTTGCCGGCAAACACCATCTTACTGGTGCCGACTCCAGCCAGTGCCATCGTGGTCACCAAGCCAAGGACAAGTGAGAAAAAGGTTGTTGGAGAGATAATACTACGGGAATTCATGGGCGCTAAAGAACCGGATATGATACCGTGATGTTCGTCTTTTGCTCAAGCTCTTTTGCCTTTTCTGTCTGGCTGGTTTGTTCGAAATACCTTACTAGATCCCGCTTTACTTCCACCACATGGGGATGTTGGGCGCCGAGAACCGACTCTCTTCTGGTCAGGCATTCTTGTAAGGCGGGCAGGGCTTTCTCATATTCTCCGTTTTTCATATAGTAGACACCGAGGGTGCGAAGGGGACAGGCTGAGCGGACATGAGATTTGCCGAAGGTTTGTTCTCTTACCTTAATGATCTTTTGAATAGAATCAAGGTCAGCCTGGCTGTCTTCTTTTGTCAGTTCGATATCTATCATGCTGAGAGCCGGCCAGGTCCACTCCGCGCCGGTCTTGTCTTTTTCCAGAAGGGAGAGAGATTTTTTAAACAGCGGAACGGCTTCTTCTCCCTTGCCCTCCAACTTCAGAGTCTCCGCTAAAAAGTTCAACAAGAGGGGATTTTTGCCATTGTCTTCTTTCTTCGCCTCTTTGAGAAGCTGTTCCCCAGAAGGTAGTTCATTTTTCGTGAAGCACCATATTCCCAGACCGATCAAACGGTTGTTCCGGGCTGCTTCTCTTCCTTTGAATTCTTTATCCACTAAGGCGATGGTTTTGTTTATCTCTTCCTCTGCTTTATCCGGTCTTCCCTGTCTTCTCAGGAAACTGGCAAGCCTTATGTGATCATATTCTTCGTCTTGTATCTTCCTGTCCTGGGAGTCTTCGTTAATGAGTAGTTTGTATGTTCTAGTCGCTTTTTCAAGCTGACCAGATTCATCATATGCGATGGCAAGGGAGAGGAGGGCTTCGTGCCTTATTTGGTCAGTGGACATCCGGCTGAATTGCCACCATCCAAGAATTGGTACCAGGAGATTTTTTTCCGGTCTGGCTTTGAGATCTTCTACGCATTTCTCCAGGGGTAGCACGGCAGATTCGGGCTTGTTTGTCTTGAGGTAGAAACGTCCTGTATTGAGAAGAACGAATGCTTCCCACAGGGTTTGCTCCTGCATCTGTTCAGAACTCTTTCTCGCTTGTTCCAGTGTCTCTTCTGCTCTGTCTTCCTTGCCTATATCAGCAAAGAAATTGGCAACGTCGACTTTGCCGGTTATCTGTCTTGGATCGTAAGGCTTGAGTTTGGCGCCTGATTCCAGCAGCTTGTTTGCCAGGTCTTGCTTGGTTTGCACCTCTCCGCTGCTTGAGGCACGGTCAAATTTGACCTTTGTGCCGAGATAGCTGAGATCCTGCATGGACAGTAGAAGTACAGCGGAGATCGATATCAATATCAGTACTACCGCCACGAGTCTTTGTTGCAGTATTCTCTTCTTTGGTATCAAATGAAGTGGCTCGGCGCTGAAAGTGCTCAGCCTTGTGAAGATGAAGGTTTCATCAAAGTGCACCGCAATCGGAAAGTCTTTGATCTGGTCGATAACCAGTTCGGCTTCTATCTCTCTGCCGTCGAAGAGTTTGCGCTGGATGCGTTTGGGAATCAGCTGAAGGGTTGTATATTCATCATCCTTTTCGCTTTCATTGCCGTCGTCCAGGATCCGGGCGTAGTATTTTGGATTCAGGGCTCCTTCTTTAATCAGTTTGAATCGAGAGGGCTTGAACTTACCTTCTTTCACGTCTTCATTCAGACGAATACAGTGGCTTCTTGCTATCAATCCTCCGATTACGGTGATAGAGGAGAAAGTCAGGACAAGCAGGTCAAAAGGAGCCTGGACCACCGGGTCCAGTTCAGCCCGGGTGGATACATAGGCTGTCAGCACCATTATTCCTATGCCCGAGCTAATCATAGCTTCGTAGTAAGTATGTCGAAGACCGATATGCATCAAAGATTACGCTCTTTATTGCTTTACTTACTATGAATATATCAAGTTGAAATTCATAAGTGGGCTATTTATTAGCCGGTCGCACGGCTTAGTAGCCGCCTATGGAGCTTCCCCGGATGTGACGATGGTTGTCGATGCCCATGGATTGGGTCACACCCTTGAGTCCTCCACTCTTTACGAAAACTCCGAGCAAGGCAGCCGCGCCGACAACACCCACAGCTTTTTTCATCATATCCGGGCTGATTTGCATCTGATTTTGGGGCATCATCTGGGCTTGATTGCCGTAGAACATATTCTGGCGGCCTGCCATCTGATTCATGGCAGAATACTGCATGCTTTGCTGAGTGTTGGCGGTGTATGGATTCTGGTTGAGGCTGTGATAGTTCATTGTGGCATTCAGGTTGTAGGCATAGGGGTTAGAGCTGCCTTGATTGCCCATCGCTCCAGTATTGCTCATCCCGAGATTCGAGTGATATTTCAGGGAGTCATTGACGATGTCTATGCCGGGGCTTTTGCCATCGGCCACGAATGGAACTTCGGCCTTGAGGCTGTCCTGTATTCCCGCCTGCGCATCAAAAGAAGAGTTGCTCTTTTCTACGATTGGAGTGTTGAGCGCCACACAGGGAGGGCTTAACTCTTCTCCGGCCATTGCTGCCGGCATTATAGAAGCCGAGATTATGAGTGCTAAGGTGGCGCTGAGGAGTCGTTTCATGATCTGGTTCAAAATTTCGCTGTTCTTCTAGGGTCCTGTCTCCATATTAAGGAGGCTGGGGCGGATTTACATGCGTGGGAACACGTACATGACATGCCCCGGTGGGGGAGAATTACGTATGAAGGCGGAGATTAAAGAGAGGTTTTAGTCCATAACTTCTATCTGAATGCCCTTGGCCATAAGTCTATGGAAGATGTACTGTTATGCTCTCTTTTAGTTTTACTATTGCCAGAGCCTGAGGTTCCCATGGATAACGAGTCGGATTCAAAAACGGGCGCACCCATTGGCATTCTTGCTTGCAGCGCGGAAGGAGCGGCCCTCTGCTATCGGACTATCTGTCTGGAAGGGCAGAAAACATTGGGAGAGCATATGCATCCGGAAGTAACCATGCATACCCACTGCCTGGGGCTTTACATGGAAAAACTTACTAATGAGCCCCGGAATGCGGACTGGCAAGGAGTGGCAGGGCTCATGCAGAGCTCTTACGATCGGCTGGTGGAGGCGGGCGCCAGGGTGATTGTCTGCCCGGACAACACCATCCATCAGGCATATGACCTGGTCAAGCAGAGACCGGGTATTCGCTGGCTGCACATTGCCGGCCAGGTGGCTGAATTGGCACGGGATAGAAATTATGCCCGGCTTGCCGTTCTTGGAACCCGATATCTGATGGAGGGTCCGGTCTATGGAACAACGCTGGAAAAGTATGGAATTGAAGCCCACTATCCCAACGAGGATGAACGGTTGAGGATAAACAGGGTGATTTTTTCAGAGTTAGTGAACGGTAAGTTTGGTGTGGACTCCCGCTCTTATTTTGTCGGCGTGATCAATCGACTGAGGAAAGAGGGCTGTCATGCCGTTGTCCTTGGCTGCACCGAAATACCTCTTCTTATCAGTGAGTCCGATTCTCCGATTCCGATTCTGGATTCGACCCGGGTTTTAGCCAGGGCTGCTTTGAAAGCGAGCCAGGAGTAAGGAGCAGGGAACAGTCGAGATTGTCATCGGATTTAGCTCTCTTTATTTAGACATAAAGCAAAGAGGAAGGCTTAATGCCTTCCTCTTCTGTTCGGAAGAGCCCGGTTAACTTACTGGCTGTAGCCGTTGTAAGCTATGGGAGCTGAAATCGAGGTCGATGGGCTTCCGGCCAGTTGGAGCGGAGCGCTAAGTTTGAGTTGAATCGGGGTGCCGCTCTGGATGATCACATCTTTACCTTTCCTGGCTATAAGGCTCTGGGCAACACCAAGGCCGGCTCCGATTGCGGTACCAGACCAGGCTCCGTGACCTGCGCCTCTGCCACCACCAGCGATAGCGCCAATCGCTGTTCCCAGGGCGGCTCCGGTACCGGCTCCGATTGCGCCTCTGACACCGGCTTGTACAGCTTTGCCTTTCCAGGTTTCACCTTTGAAGGTGTTAGGATTGGCGTCGCTGGAATCGTATTTGTCGATGCCGCCGATAAGCTCAGCCGAAAGAGGAGCTTCTTGACCATCCGGGGTTCTCAGTCTGGTGAAGGTGATATCCAGCGAACCGGTTCTTCCCAAGAGTCTGCCGGCTTTCGAATCGGAAACTTGGCCGATAAGGGTTGTGCCGACGGGGATTTGGCTGTCTCCGAGGATAATAGCCTGGCTCGTTTTGGCCTGGATCAGGTCACCGGCCTGGGCCACGTTGGTGGCGATGGAGGTCGTGAGGGTGGCTGGAATCACAAGACCTGCCGGAGCATACACCACTCTACCCTGGTACGCCGGCATGGCGGACGGGGCATAGTTTTGCGGCTGGGTGGCGAAGGTGTTTGGTCCCGGATTGCTATTGAAGTAGGGATTGGAGGCGGGGCTGGGCGAAGGTGCCTGGGCCACCGCGGGGCTTGCGCTTGTCTCACCGGTGAGATGAGCGATGTAGGCATTGACGCTGGCGGTGTCACTG
>JAUIJG010000198.1 GCA_030431355.1 bacterium | reverse complement strand
CACACCATAACGGAGCCGATAAACCCTGATGTGGTGGAAGAGAAGGACAAGATTCAAGAATCTGAAAAAGGACAAAGTCTACAGAAGATACAGCAAGTTCAGCAAGAACAAGAACAAGAACAAGAGATCAAATAACTTATCTCAATCCAGATTGTATTCCTTCTCTAATTCACTGTACTCATCCTCATCGGGAACATCTACTTTTAAATTCTGTTTCTCCGTCCGCCGGGATTTCGCCCTATATTTGCCGCTCAACCTGGGAATGTTTACGGACTTACCTTTCTTTCCGCCCACCGTTTTTACGGAAGACTCCTTCTTGGTTGAGGTTTCTCGTCTGAGGTTATACTCGTCCAGGGATTCATTAACGATGGTTACATAATTCTCGTACCGCTCCTGCGATATTAATTCCGGTACTATTTCCCCTTCATTTAAATGATCTCTGACATTGCATCCGGCCTCAACAAGATGCAAGCAATCGGAAAATCGACAATCTCTAGAAAGCTTCAATATTTCAGGGAATTGAAAGCTAAGATCATGGGGGTCAGGATGACGTAGTTCAGCCAGGTTGAACCCCGGCGTATCTGCAACCCAGGCCAACTTCTCTTCTTTGTCTACACACTTCTTATCCAGATGGACTCGATAAATCTCCGAATAGGTTGTGGTATGCCTTCCTACACCGAATTCATGATCCATAACACCTATTTTAAGATTTAGTGAAGGTTCGAGACGATTCAAGAGGCTGGACTTGCCGACACCGGATGGTCCGGCGAAGACAGTTATTCTGTCCCTGAGAATCTCCAAAAGCCCGTCCACACCGTCGGATGTCTTAGCTGACACCATAATTACCTTGTAGCCCAAACCTTCATAAATCTCACGTAATCTATTCTTCTGGGACTCGTCCACGAGGTCACATTTGTTAAAACACAAAACCGGCACAGAGTCAGGCAATTCAAGCTGAAAGTGAACAATGTAACGGTCGCACCAGAGCTGGTTCCATTCCGGCTGCCTGACAGCCTGTACAATAACAACCTGATCCACATTGGCTATTTGTGGCCGGCTAAGAAGACTCCTTCTATCGAGGCGAGAAACAATAACAGCTTCTCCCTCTTCCTGATCAATGTCTTCCAGCTCCACAAAATCACCGGTCAAGATCGAAACGCGTTCTTTCTTCAGACGCCCTCGGGCCTGACATAAGAGCGTCAAGTCAAGCTGAGATTGATATACAAGATATCCTCCTGCGTGACTCCTCAGAACAACCCCAACAACCATGGAAATGATGTTACCTCTTAATGTCAGACAAAAAAAATGACCACTAAAATAACAGGATACAACACCACACTCAGGCAAGCCATGACCGTAGAAACGGATATCAGTAAAATTAGAAATATTGCAATAATCGCCCACGTCGACCACGGCAAAACCACCCTGGTGGACGGATTTTTGCATCAAACAGGGATATTCCGTCAAAACCAGGAAGTGGTTGATTGTGTGCTCGACTCCAACGACCTGGAAAGGGAGCGAGGAATAACAATCCTGGCGAAAAATACCGCTGTCACCTATGAAGACCACCTGGTTAACATAGTCGACACTCCCGGACACGCTGACTTCGGGGGAGAAGTGGAGCGAATTCTCGGCATGGTAGACGGCTGCCTTCTGGTGGTGGACGCCGGTGAAGGTCCCATGCCCCAGACAAGGTTTGTGCTTAGAAAAGCCCTGGAAAGAGATCTCAAACCGGTGGTTGTGATCAATAAAATAGATCGTCCCAACATCGACTCCCATGTGGCAGTGGATCAAGTCTTCGACCTTTTTGTCGAACTTGGTGCAACTGAAGAACAGTTGGATTTCCCCTACATATTCGCTTCAGGTGTACAGGGTTACGCCACCGAAGACCCTACCAAACCTGGCGAAGATCTAAGACCATTACTTGATTTAATCCTCAAACATTGTCCGAGCCCAGAAGCAAAACCGGAAGCTCCTTTGCAGATGCAGATAAGCATCCTCGACTATAGTGACTATCTGGGTAGAATCGGTATCGGCAGAATCTACGCTGGTTCAATGAAAGCCGGTGATACCGTCACGCTGATGAGAGAAGATGGCTCTTCCACCAACGGCAAGATAAGCAAATTATTCACATTCCACGGACTGAAAAGAATTGAAGCCCAGGAAGCCAGCGCAGGAAATCTAGTAGCCTTTGCCGGATTTCCCGACGCCAACGTGGGTGACACGTTGGCAAGCCCGGAGAAGCCTTCTGCCCTGCCCAGGATCAAGGTCGATGAACCGACCATGAAGATGTCTTTCCTGGTCAACGATAGCCCCTTCTCCGGTCAGGAAGGAAAGTTCGTCACCTCCCGCCAGATTCGCAGCAGGTTGTACAAAGAGCTGGAAACAAATGTCAGCCTCAGAGTGAAAGACACTGAAAACACCGACACCTTTACCGTAAGCGGAAGAGGTGAATTGCATCTGGGAATTCTTATTGAGACCATGCGCCGGGAAGGTTATGAGTTTGCCGTTTCAAGACCCGAGGTAATCACCAAAGAGATTGACGGAAAAGAACATGAGCCTTTTGAAAGGCTGATCATCGATCTGCCGGACGAGTATACCGGTTCAGTAATGCAAGTTCTGGGACCGAGAAAAGCCGAACTTCAGAATATGGAAGTGGAAGGAACCCAGGCGCTGCTTGAGTTCACCATTCCTACAAGGGGAATCATCGGATTCAGAAGTGAGTTTCTGCGCCTGACCAAAGGAAACGGCGTAATGAATCATGCATTTATCGAATACCGCCCATGGTGCGGTGACATTCCCAGCCAGAGAATGGGAGTTCTCGTCGCCTGGGAAGAAGGAGTATCTACGGCTTACGCGATTCAAAATGCGGAAGACCGAGGTCGCTTTTTCAGCACCCCCCAGACCAAAGTTTACGGCGGCATGATCGTGGGCGAGAACAACCGTCCCCAGGATCTAAACGTGAATGTATGCAAAACTAAAAAGCTCACGAATATGCGCAGTTCCACCGCGGACGTCATGGTTACTCTGCAGGCCCCCATTGAGATGAGTCTCGAAAAATGCCTGGAATACATTCAACCCGATGAACTTGTGGAGATCACTCCTGAATCGGTAAGAATGAGAAAGAGAAACCTTTCCCGGAAGTAAAATCTGGAATTGCTTCTATTCCACCAGAAACAACTCCTCCACATCGCTCACTTTTTTGTATTCGGAAACATCCGAATCAAAGCTGGCGCCGGGTGGTAGATTGGTCTTCAACTCTCTTATGGCCTCCTTGCTCAGGTTGGGAGCGAGAAGAATTGTAAGGTGCCTGAGTTGCGGAATTTTAGTGAAGTGAATCAGATCATCATCATCAATGGCAGTATCGGTTACGATAATGCTTTTGATATGCTTCAACTGAGGCAATAAAGAGACATACTCTTTTACCGGCGCAATCTCATAAAAGGCAAGTCTTTCAACTTTCTTCGCCTTGTTGAAGGCGAGTATATCCCGTGGTTTGATCTTCATTTTGCCACCAATATGAACTGCACCCAACTGTGGAAATTTGGTCAGCAAATCAATAGCACGACTATCTAATTTCGGACAAAAAGCCAGATCGAGAAAGTGCAGATTTTTGAGCGGGATCAATTTCTCTATACCCTCAGCGCTGATCTTGTTGTTATGGCCGATACAGAGAGAAGTAAGTCCGGGCAATCGCACCAGCTTTTCCAAATGGCTGTTGTCTATGCCGGCACCATTTAAATTCAGGACCTCCAGATTTGGCATCCGGGCCAGATGTTCCAGACAATTACTGGTTACATTCTTATTTAAGCGCAAGTCAATACTCCTGATTGGAGCCTTGGCGTCGATGCGCAGATTAAAGACAAATTGATCGGTGATACCGGTGTCGGTTACAAGTAACCGTCTCAATCCTGGTAGTTCGTTCAGGTAAAGGGCTGAATCATCAGATAGCTTGCAAGCTGTCAGATTCATTCTTTCAATTGGAAGAGTCTTTAGATATTTAAATCCGGATCCGTCAATCTTCTGACCTTCGAAATTGATGGAGATGGGAACTTTCATTCCGGTCACTCCCTGTACCAGAAGCTTCAAATCCTTGTCGGTAATATTTACTCTAGTGGATACTTTGACGGACTTATCTCCTCTGGTAACAAAAAACAAATCATCAAAATCAGGTGAGACTTCCGGTTTGTCACCCTCGCTACTATTGCTCTTTCCTGGCGGGATCTCAGACTTATCCATGCCGGCGGTGTAGATATATGTTCCGGCAAGGCCGAGCAGAAGAATGGAAAACGCTATAAGACAAACTGTCTTCCAGGAGTTGCCACCGAAAGTACTCTCACCTTCCAGCTCTGAGACTCCTCCTTGATACGCTATATCTTCGATTCTTGAAAGTGCGCCGCTAAACTCTTCGAAGCTCTTGAATCGCTCATCCTTCGACTTAGCCATCGCCTTTTGGATAGCAGCACTTAGCTCTTCAGGGCACTTTACGAAATCATCAACCCTGGGCGTATCCTCGTTGATATGGCTATTCATAACATCTATTGGTGTGTCGCCACCATAGGGTTGGCAGTCGGTGAGCAATTCAAACAAAATACAACCAAGCATATAAACTTCCGAACATCGATCATGGGGAAGCCCCTGCAGAAGGTCCGGACTCATATAAGCGGGAGTAGCTTCATAACTATCAGGCTCTGGAACTGTCTTCTTGTCTCCGGCCATGACGGAGAAATCAATAATCTTAACCTCTGGAAACTTCTGATCATCCAATTTGACCAGGATGTTTCCCGGCTTAAGATCGTAGTGAAAAGTATCCATGGAGTGACTGTATTCCATGGCAGAACATACTTCAATTCCTATCGCCCTTGCCAGTTGCCAGCTGAGCACTCCCTCTCGCTCCAGCAATTTATCCAGACTCTCACCGGAGAAATACTCAAGTACCATATACGGTACCTGCCCTTCCGTGATGCCAAAATCAAGAACTTTGATGATGGATGGATGGCTAAGCTTGCTGATAGCCCTGGCCTGTTCCTGAAAGGCGATTAACTGCCTGGACTCGGTAATCTGAAGAATCTTAACGGCGACATTTTTGCGCAAAAGTGTATCGAAAGAGAGGTACACCGCCCCACTTCCACCTTTCCCAAGAAGCTTAAACGGCTTGTATCGCCCTATGGGGAACTCTTCTTCCAGTAACTCGATTGTATCTTCTTCTCTGAATTCAATCTCTGCCAATGTATCCGGAGTCCGGTAAAAATCAAGACCTCCGCCTTTCTCCCGGTCTTTCTTTAGGACTGGTTTACCACAGGAGCAAAAATCCGGTCGAAAAATAAACTGAGTAAAGGACCCTTGCCGAGCCTCTCCTATCCTTTTTCCACAGCTCTGGCAGCTTTCATAGGCGGGAGACGGAAAATCCTCTCCAGGATTAAGATCACAAACACAGGCAGAAATCCACTGGGTGATGCTTGCAGCACTACCGGACTTCTTGGGCTTGTTGCAGACTGGGCAGAGTTCCTGTTGTCCTACCATGTCACTCTATATAGATGGTACAGAATGATTATACAGCCTCTAAGCCGGAACTCCCTGCTTCCAAATGCCTGCAAACACAGGGAAAGAAAGCAGAGAGCACCGACTGTGAGGCTGGAATCATCAAGAGCGGTGAGGGAGCTCTTGCGATTCACTCTGATAGGAAACTCTCATACCGCAATGGGAGCACTCGTGGCCTATCTGTTGACAAACTTTTCTTCTGGGATCTCTTAGCACAAACCAGCCCTTTACAGTCAGACCACCTTTCACAAGCATATGCAAAGCAGATTGGAGGAGCTGCACCCTGGGCTCTCCCACCTTACTGGAAGACTCCTTCATGGCAAGCAATTCTTGATGGGTCATGCGAGGCGAAGGCTTTGCCTGAGATCCTGCCTCATCTGCCTGGTCGGAAGCGCCGCCTGTTGCGGCACTAAATAGTTGATGCAGAGCTTCGGCCTCGACCCCTGTATCAGCAACAGTAGTGACTTTCGCTTCGGCCTGTTGGCTCGAACTCAACCTGGCCGCTAGCCTCTCCAGCTCTATAAACTTATTCCTTGTATTGATTTGATTTTTCATAAATAAGTCCACCCATCTTGGTAAGAATCGCTCAAACATCGGAGATTTTCGAAACAAATCTCTCATTCAAACTCGAGCCGATATCAATAAACTCTGCCATTGCTTCACTGGTTACAAGATCCGATTCAAGTTTCTGTGCTCTGACGGCAGCTTGAAGAAAGGCTGAATAAACAGAAGACAATCCTATGGATAGAATTAAAGAGACAAACAAATTCGTCAAGAAGTCACCATCGGTCTCCGGCTCTGATGATTCCGCAACAGAATCCAGCGGCAAAGAAACCAAATTCAACATCTTCAGGCCAAAGACCTTTTTGTCAACGCGATCCAACTTTCATACCTCGAAAGAGTCTGCCGAACTTTTCTGAGACGGCAGCAAGCCCACCTAAAAAAATCATATCCATTCCACAGCATTTCGAGAATCCATCAGTCAACCAATTCGCTATCGGTCAAATGACTGATTTATAGACAAAAGCTTTATCAGGCCCCCCCCCCCGATAGACATATCGCCCCGTAGCGCTGATAAAGAGTCGGTTTGACATCAAGATCAAATAGGTCGACAATTCACTATAAAGATAGAAAGGAAGTGTTACTTGTTTAAACTACTGGTAGTATTACTCTCCCTGGGAGTAAAAAGGTCCGGTGCTGCAAAATTTATGATCCTTGGGCTTATAGGCACCACATTCATCGGTATGATGAAGTTGGGAGCCAGAAGAACAAACTTCAACCTCTACCGTTCTCCGAGAAGTAGGCACTAACCTCTATTCTCCAATCTTTTTTATGGACTTTGATAAATTTATACTGGCTAGCAAGTCCTCCTTCGTTCTTAAAACCGATGAGGACGTAGAGACCGTAAAACTAAAATTGGTAGAGCTCGGTCTGACAGCCAGAGAGATAGAGAAAGAGGATAACAAATCTCTCAAAGAAAGAGGGAGTAAGGATGAGGTCCGGCAAGTAGATACACTAGCCGGCAAAGTCACCGACAACTCCCTTGAGATGAAAGAGAACTGTGGATACATTAAAGGTTTGATTCAGCCACGTCTTGTGGGCAAACTGGAAGAAGATGATGATGGTAGAGCCAGACTGCTTCTAACTTCCAAACCAGGGCTTCTAATATCTTATGTAATGGAACAGGCTGGCGGCGCCCTGGCTGGGGCAATTATCGCCCTCGTCGCTTCCGTCTACCTGTCTCCAAATATAATACCACTGATTTATACAATACTGATTTCGGTGCTTGTGCCTATGGTAGTTTTCACAATCATCATAGCCCTATCCAGAAGAACGGCGCCTCACTCTCTCAATAGACTGAAAGAACATCTGGAAAAGACATTTTCATCGGAGTCCCTGAGCCATTCTGCAGAAGATCAAGAATCAAGATCCCTGGTGGACTCAAAACATACATCTTCACCACTGGAGAAAGTCAAAGCAGGTATGGTGGCAGCGCTTCTCTTCCTCGCCATTGCTTTTGGACTTCACCAGGTAGCCTATCAGTTCTGGATTAATGGAGACTACAAAACAAGCGAGATGCTCTGCCATCCGGTGTCCACTATCTCCAAAGCATTTCTGGACAAAGAGAGCGCCGTGGTGGCCGACACGGACTTCTACCTGGCTGAATGTCTTCGCTGCCAGGGCAAATTGGAAGAGGCAAAGAGAATTTACCTCAATGTACTCTCTCTCTACGAAAACGATATAGGTAAAGAGCACCGCTTTGTGGCTGATGTGACCTTCAATCTGGGTCGCATCTACGAAGCGCAAGGCAACTTCAAAGAAGCGCAAACAATGTACGAAAGGACCCAGACTATCTGGTCCGAAACAATCGGCAAACACAATATTCTCACAAATCGAGTCAGAGACCGATTGGCAATTCTGGAACTAAAACGCAATCAGGAAATAAACGCTCTCAAAATCTTGAACATAGCCCTAAAATATGACCGTAGATATAAACCTTCCATAGGAGCCATCGCGATGGCAGAAGATTTAAACGATCTGGCGGTGGCAAAATTCTATGCCGGGGACTTAGAAGGAGCAAGAAACGACCTGAAAGAGTCAATCTCCATTCTTGAAAAACGCATTGGAGAGAGAACCGACAAACTGGCAGCCCCCTTAATCAATACAATCTACATAGAATTGTATTCCGAACTAATTTCTAAAGATGTTAATACACATGGTATTGAGATAGATTCGTCCATAGATAGATTAAACAAGATCATGGATACGAAATTGTCCAGGGACGACTTTGTGATGAACGCAGAAAAGCCCGGCGCTCGGATATCTAAGAAGCTGAGCTATGCCTACAAAAAAATTCTAGACAAACAAAGACCCAGCTATGAAGCCCCCACATACGATACCAGGGCAAATGTGATCATCTCCCTGGAAGGCAGGCTTTAGCCAAATTCACTTCTTAAGACTTTTAAGTCCTTTAAGAATGTCTTCGGGGTCCATTCTCTTCTTGTAGTCCTCGTCCACGAAACGCGCTCTGACCACGCCGTCAGCGTCCACAATAAAGGTTGCCGCCAGGGGCAGCTCCCAGGAATCATCACCGTTCGACTTCTCAAGATCAATTCCAAAATCTCTATAAACCGAGATCAGCTCTTTTGGCAGCTTGAACACAAGCCCCAATTTACGGGCATATTCATTACCGGGATCGCTCAGGACCGGGAACTTCAATTCGTTCTTCTCTCTCGTACTCAAGCTCTCATCAGGGGTTTCAGGAGAGATTGCCACAAGTCCGGCTCCAGCTTCTTTAATCCTGGATAGATTCTTCTCCAGATAGCGAAGATTCAAATTGCAGTATGGACACCATCCCCCCCTGTAAAAGACCACCACAAGCGGTCCTTTCTCAAGCATACTTTTGGAAGAGACATAGTTGCCATCGGCTCCTTTTAACTTGAAAGGCACCATGGGCTGACCTTCTTTCAACACACCATCCACGATCTTGCTTGCTCTAAGCTCTTCAATGGCATCGGTCATAACTTTCTTCTTCGCCGGTGATATGGATTTGGATTGAGCAGACTGCTTAGCCCTGGCTCCAAGCGCTCCGGTGAGACCGGATGCTTTTGTATTGTTTACCCCAGGATTCGGGTTAGATTCAGCAGCCAGACCGCCAAGGCCCACCACTATAATCAGAGCCGCCAGGGGTCTCAATAAAGGTTGAAAAATTCTGCTCAGGTGTATGGTCAATGTCTTATACCTGTCCATGTTGTCGTTATTGCCGGAGGAATACGAGGAAAGGACTATTATAAGCACATGGCTGGTCTTTAACGGCAAAATGAGGTTGAAAGTTTGCGAACTATCAAAACTAGAAGATGGGCAAAAATTCCAGG
>JAUIJG010000197.1 GCA_030431355.1 bacterium | reverse complement strand
TGACGATAAGCAGGACTGGATAATAGTCGATCCGGTTGATTTCACCCGGAGAAAAGTAGTTCCTGGTGATACCGCATATAAAGATCTCCTTCAGCCCCTCTTTCGTAAAGGTGAATTTGTCGCGGAGGAAGTTGATCATCATCAAGCCCGGCAGAATGCCATTGAAGAGATGAAAGGGTTCCATTCCGGTATAAAGCGGATTCTTAATCCCCATCAATATCCGGTCGGGCTCGAAAAGACTTTGTACGAACTGAAGACAGAGTTGATTCTAAAGGCAAGGGGATTTTAAGAAGGCGACTTTGAAGGCGACTTTCTAGAACGTCTGTCAGCCATGGAGACAAGCACGGAGCCTGGATCCCTTTCAGGGGCCGTCATCTTTCGCTCTATTTCGCTGACCCATTCGCTAAGCTTAGCCAGGTCTTGCAGTCCTTTTTCCGTGATGCTGTCTTGATTTGATTTCAGGTGTCTGTAATATTTGAGCAGGCTGGTAAAGAGTCTGAATGCAGCCTCCTGCTCGGATCTACCGTAGCAGTGAAGACCCAGAGCCGGAACTCCCACCACAAATCTTCCGTAGGCTTTCCACAATTTTGCTGCCATGAGTCCATTGCTGAAAGGCAGGGTAACTTCTCTTATGCTTGCATCATTTGTCGATGTCATATAAGCAGCCTGGTTGGCGTCGAATCGGTTTTGGCTTGGGCGAAGTTTGTCACCCCATTTCGTGTCATCCCCGGTATCATTATTTTAGGAGGATGTTGTCAAAACCTTTACCAGTATAGCTCTTTTCGAATTCTCGTCCAGTGCTGTTTAACAGAAAAAGTAAGGTGGCTAACAGATTTAGCTGTTTTCTGTGATAATTTTCATCGCATCTTCTGCCAGATCCTCGACCAGATCGACTTTTAGCCAGTTGATCTCGGGGTTTGCTCTAAACCACATGAGCTGTTTTCTTGCCAGTTGATAGTTATGCCTTTCACATTCTTCTATGGCTTCGTCATAGGAGATCTCGTTCTCGAAATATTTGATGAATTGTTTGTAGGTGACTGCGTTTTTTAGGGTTCTGGTCTTGCCGTACTTGCTGTATAGCGCTTTTACTTCGGACTCTAATCCATCATCGATCTGAATTTGCAATCTCTCTTTTATTCGCTCTTTTAGAAGTTCGCGGTTGTCGAATGTCAATCCGATCCAGATCACCTTAAAGGGCACGTCTTCTCTTTTTACCGCACTGGAAAAGGGTATGGATAGTGCTTCCATGACTTCAAGAGCACGGATGATTCTAAATCTATCATTGATGTTTATTTTCTCTGCCGCTTCGGGATCTTTTGACTTTAGAAGATTGTGAATGTACTCATTTCCATTCTTGTCCGCCTGGGATTTCAGCTCTTCCCTTAGCTCCGGATTTGGTTCCACTTCCGGAATAGAAAGACCCTCTAGAAGTGCCCGCGAGTAAAGTCCGGTGCCACCGCAGACCACAGGAATCCGCTCTCTTTCAAAAATCGAATCTATAGCTTTCAGCCCTCTGTTCTTGAACTCCGCCACGGTGAATATCTGATCAGGGTCAGCCACATCGAGAAGGTGATGGTTAATACCCTTCATCTCCTCTTGGGTAGGTTTTGCGGTGCCGATATCCATATATCTATAGATATTTCTCGAATCGCAGGCAATCACCTCACCGTTCAGCCTCCGGCAAAGCTCTATGGACAGAGATGTTTTGCCCGAGCTTGTCGGACCGACAATTGCGATTACAGTGTTCTTGAGACCGTCGGGATGTTTTTTTTCTGTACTCATATCAGAAGAGAAAGGAGTCTCAAGGTTGTGTAAGATACTAAAAAGTACGTCCAGAATACCATGGATATTGCTATTACCGGTGGTATCAAAAAGGCATTGGTAAGGAGCTTCTTATAGCTTACTTCCAGCACTGCCTTAAAAGCTATAAAGTTAAGTGCCACATACCAGATAAGTACCGCCCCTAAAAGTATCTCTGCTATTCCTCCCAGGGCTGCCTGGAGGCAATAAATTGGAGGAAAAAGGATCAGTGGAACATGGGCCCAGGCTGTTAAAACAAGAACTGAATAAACGGTGGCAAAACGATTCGAGCGTCGGGCAAGAATGAAGAGAAACAAGGCGATGATCATCCAGCTCATGATGGAGCTGAATACTGCAAACACAAGTTTGAGCAAGATAAGCGGTACTATATCTCCGGCGCTCTGGCAGAGTGAAGCGCTTATTCCGATAAGTGAAACAAGAACCAGACCTATGGCTGCCTGCTTCTCGTTGAAGAATTCCGGAGTATTCAGTAGCGCCTTATAAGTAACCTGGGGAGCGACTAAAATACCCTGCAAAATTCTGTCGAAAGAAAGTTGATTTGAATAAGAACTAGAACAGCCTTCTGAAAGACTATTCGAGTCATTTGCTTCTTTTGCATCTTTTTCCTGGGAGGAGTCCATGGTTTGGTCCTATCAAGGCATCATCCACAAGGGTTGATGATAAAATTTCGCTCTGAGGGATATAGGCAATACTTCATCCAGAAGTGCCGCTTCACTGGTGTCGGAACCTTTTGTCAGCGCCACCGATGACTTGAGTAAACTGTCTAATAGGCTGGGTGATGAATCATCATCTACTTTCAGATCTTTTTTGAGGTTGTACTTCTTCTTGCAAATTGATTGTAGACCGGAAAGCGCATCTTCATAACTGCCCAGTTCATCGACCAGTCCGTTTTTGAGAGCTTGTCTTCCTGTATAGATTCTACCGTCGGCAAGCTTTTTAACATCTTCTTTTTTCATGGATCGGCCTTTCGCCACCGCAGTGACGAACTGATCATATGAGTCGTCTATCAATCCCTGGAGAATCGCTCTCTCATCTTCGGTCATGGGCCGATACATTGAGGTGATGTCTTTGAACGGTCCGGATTTTACAATTTTTGGTTCAATGCCTAGCTTTTCTGTCAGCCCCTTAAGATTGAGACCGCTCATAATTACACCGATAGATCCGGTGAGAGTTCCAGGATTAGCGTAGATTTTATCGCAGGCGCACGCCACATAGTAACCGCCGGAAGCCGCAAGGTCACCCATGCTTGCCACGACAGGTTTCTCTTTGCTTAACTCGCGCACAGCTTGATTGATCTCCTGGGAGGCACCAACTGTGCCACCAGGGGAATTGATACGGATCAGCACTCCTTTTACTCTCTTATTCTCTTTCGCTTCCTTCAAATTTTTCAGAGCAAGCTTTGCTCCTGTGGGTAAGGAGAAATAAGATTGCTTTGCCTGGTCCATGATCATCCCGTCCAGGTGGACGACTTTGAGGGAGTCTTTTTTGAGCATAGCCCAACGATCATCATCTTCATTGTGGTTGCCTGGGGCGGACTTTGAGAACATCGCAACAGGTATTGCTAAAAGGCACAGGCCCAGGAGAAGCCAGATTATCCAGGGTGTTTTTTTGTTTTCTGTCATAGGATTTGTTTTCACGTTAAAAGGTAGTCTTTTGGACTAACGCTCTTTAGAGCTGCTTACCTTTTTTACTTTTTTTTTCTTTGCCAGCCAGAAGGCTTTCACCGGTTTCCTTTTGATCATCTTTGGAGGCGGTTGCGGTAGTAGCTTCAGCTTCCTTGGCAGTGCCTTGGTCTCCGCCGGCCAACATATCTACGCCGGTATTGACCAGCTCCGGGTGAAGTTCCTGAAACTCGACATCTATCTCCGAATCCAGTTTAGCCACTGCCTGAGGTCCGGCCAGGTCGACGAGACCTTGCCTTACTTTGCCCAGGGTTTGTTCAATTGCTTCGATATCCCGTTGTTGTTTTCTCAGGGTATATTCGATCTCCAATTGTTCCGAGGCATCCTGACCTTCCCGGGCATCTCTAGCCATTTTTTGAAGGTCCTGGAAATCATCATTTGCTCTCATGAGAGCCAGATGTTCCTTCTTATAGTCTCTGTATTTTTCCACCAGGTGATCCGCGGTTTTGCGCACCATTTGATAAAGCATGATCGCTTCCACCTGGGTGACTCGCGCTTTTTTCTGAGCCTTGCTGTCTTGAAGAGCGAGCAATTGAGAGATTGTAGAGTACCCGAGGTTCTGGGCCATGTAAGATCCCGGTCCTGGAGAGACCGCACCGAGAACGCCAAGACCACTGTACATCGCGGTGCTGAGAGCACGCATCATCAAAGATGTAACCCGGGAAGAATCGGTGGCCGGCATCAGCTTTTGTAGGACAAAGTTGATATCGGGAGAGCGAGTCAAAGTGGCTTCCCACAAAGCAGTTAGCTGTTGTCTTTCTAACTCTCTCTTGCTGCTTACCTTCATGGCCGCTTCTTCTTTGGTTGTGACCAGAGGCAATGGCGCAGCATTAATAGATTGGGCCTGATCCACAAGACTGCCACCAAGAGTTTTTATACTTTTTGCCTTGGTGCCTTTCACGCTTGTGGGGGCAAGAGCCGCCTTGCCAGCTCCTTCCAGAGGGTTTTTCGGCACGAATTGTGATGTACGAACGGTAGCTTTCATAACATCTTTGTTCTCGCTACCGGCATCCGCTGTGTTTTCGTCACCATCGGTAGTGCTGGCTGTTTCAGAATCAATTTTTTCGTTTTCGGAACCGAGCTTCAATGGACTCAAGTCGATGGGCTTCAGGTCCGAAGCCTCGGCGCTTTCGGTTTTCTTGTCTTCAGCTGCCGGTGTGGAGCTATCCGCATCTAGTTCGATGGTTTCCAGCTCGATTTTGTCGTTCACCGGGAGCTGAAGTGAATTCTTCTTAGAAGAGAATAGAGCCAGTGCAGGGGCCGGGACGGAACAGGACAACAGCACGGTAAATGCTGCGCCGGTCAGGGCGGCTTTCCTATATGAGGACAATTGACTGCGCTTCTCTTCGGCTCTTGTAGTAAGGATTGCCATTCAGATTTCCTTGTTTACGGTTCGATCATTGAAGAAACCTGCTCAATATACCATGCGGTTTTCTCTTTGAAAGTTACCTTTTGTCAATCTCTGACCGGCTTGAACCGCTTTGCGGTCCATATACTTAATTTCGGCTCACTTAACTCTTCTTCGCACCGATGGCAAATATTATGAGACCGACAAATACCAGAAGCATAGCCAATTGATCGAATACTAGTAGCTCGTTCTGGGCTATACCGAATTTGCTAACGATAGTCACCAGATAGTAGAGTTTGTACATTGCTCCGATGGCTGCCGTAATAATGATAGCCATGTATGGCCCGGCGGAAACCGGTGCTGGGGCGACTGGACCGCCATCGTAGCTACCGGACGGTTGATCTTCTTCTCGGAGCGAGGCGAAGGATCTTCTCTCTGGTTTGGCTCGCCTGTCTCTGCCTCTTCTGTCGGAAGGACCAACAAGGTCTTCCTCATTCTTTGAATCTTGCCTGTCTTTCGTTTTGTTAGCCGGATCCGCCATTGGCCGAGCTGGCTCAGGCGGCGACACGGGCGGTGCCTGGGCTGGAGCTGGTGCGGGTGCCGGGCTTGGTGCCGGAGATGCAATCGGCGAAGGCGCTGGTGGAGCCTGGACAGGATTTGGTTGACCTGGCATGGGCAACGGAGGAGCGGCGGACTGCTGGTTATAGGCTGGACCGGATACTGGTTGAACAGGCGGAACCGATTGAACCGGTTGAATTGGCGGGGTCTGACCGAGACCGACTGGCTGCGCTGGAGGATGACCCGGCAGTGGCGGTTGTTGGGGTTGGGGAACCTGCGGTTGGGGCGGTTGCGGCGGTGCTACCTGTGGCTGCGGGACCGGCATAGACGGTTCCTGGACAGTCTGGCTCTGGCTTTTGGGGTGTTCATGCTTTGGACTTCTAGCCCTCAGAAGAGGTGAACGTAGGACGTTTGGATCGTCTTCATCGGTCTCTTCATAATCTTCATAGGGATCAAAATAGTCATCGGCTCCTCCGAGAACGGGCGAGCGAAGCTTAGGCTTGCCTCCGGTTCTAGATTGGGTGGAGCGTGAGGACGGATAGGCTTCCGGCTGATTCTGGTCGTAGTCGTCGTCACCGCCTAAAAGCGGGGAACGCAACCCTCCGGTGCTGCCGCTTCCTTTTCTTCTGGGTAGCTCCTGCTCCATGTCGTAGTCGTCCTCTTCTTCTCCGAGCAAGGGCGAGCGTAATTTTGATTTGTGTTTTTTTCCGGTACTGCCCGAGAGGGAATTGTTGTCGAGACCGGTGGAGATCTTGGGACCATGGGAGCGATGAGGAAACTCGGAAGTGTCGGACTCTTCTTCACCACCGAGCAAGGGTGAGCGAAGCGCCTTCTTCCTTGACCGACCATAGCTTCCGCTTGCTGGTTCCAGGTTCCCTTCGTAGTCGCTCTCTTGATCTCCTAACATGGGAGATTTCAGTTTTACTTTTTTAGGCTTCGGCTTTTTCGCTGCCGCAGGCTGAGCTTCGGCGGCTGGAGGAGCTGAGGGAGCGGCCGGCGCTTCACTCTGGTTCTGGAATCGGTGTCCGCATTCTGCGCAAAACAACGCGAGAGCATCATTGGATGTCTGGCATATGGGGCACTGTTTCACTTCTTTTCCTCTTCCTTCTAATTTGAAAACCGCTTTTTATTTAATACCCAATCATTTTATATAAGAAAAATCACTCGGTTCCTATCCAGTTTAATTCACAAAACTCAAGGAAGCCAGAGTTTTTCGTTTCAGGGCTATTTTAGTATCCAGGCTTTACAAATTGAGCTTTGTACAGGTGTGTTTTGGGGGCAATACAGGAATCTTGTTATTTCCTAGAACAAGCTAATCTTTGTCAATTGTTGTCCGTGATAGACTGACAACCTCAGTTCCACTTGACTGCTTTGTGCCTGGTTGAATCGGAATCCTCGGAGTCCTCAGAATCCAATCGGACAGATACACCCATTAATCAGGGCGGGAAAGCAGGTTCTGATAACTATCCCTGGATACTCTTATTAATTGAAGAGTGGGGAGTCTGAGACAAGTCATCAATCGCGAGTATTGGAGACCTTAATATATGCGCTTTAGAAGTAAGCCCGCCATAGCCTTATCACTGGCAGCTCTGTTGATATCTCCTATTGGAGTGTTACCGGCATTTGCCGACAGTGAACCCCAACTCAATTTCAAGATTTATAACCCCGACAATTCAATGCTCGGACCTATCTCCGATGACAGTAATTCGGGAGAGGAAGCAGATCTTGGTTTGAAGGCGGAAGAACCCAAGCTTGATGATGTCAGCTCGGCTTCGGAAGATAGTCAAAGTCCTTCTTCCACCACCGACGTTGGTGAGACTGCTGACTCCACAACCGAGGCAACCGATAGCGAGAGCAATGAAGTCGCTGATAGCGAACAACCTGCCGGCTCCTCTGACACCAAAGATAGTGCCGATGGTAAGAAGACCGCCAAGCTGCTGCAAGGCTACGTTCGCGTTGTGCCTACGGGGACAAAGATTCCGATCATTATGGATACCGCTGTCGACACTGATACCAGTCAGGAGGCCGACGAGTTTTCCGCCAGAACTTCCGAAGATTTAACCATCGATGGTTCCACAGTCATTCCTGCAGGCTCCATCATCAAAGGACGTATTGCTCAGTTGAATTCTCCCCGCCACTTAAACCGCTCCGGCTCTGTGGCTATGAAGTTTGACACCATCACCACTCCGGACAACAGGCAGATCCCCATCGTGGCAAACCTTGTTGCCAGAGGCGGGGTTGTGCACGCTCGTCGGGGTATGAAAGATATCGCCATTGATACCGGTGCTGTGGCGCTGCCCACCCTGGCCGGTCTCGGTATCGGTGCCCTAGCAGGCGGAAGTAACAGTGATGACGGCGACGGTATGGGCAGAGCCGGTGCGGCGATGATCGGCGCTGGTGTCGGTCTTGCTGTCGGTATTGCCATCTTGCTTTCTAAAAAAGGTAAGAAAGTAGACGTTCGACCGGGAGACGAGTTGAAAATTCAGCTTGCTGAAGACCTTCGCATGCCGATGATGTAAGGTGGTGCCTGACTCATATCCGGGTTAAGACCTATAAATCTAAAATCGATTGATCGGGTTTCTCTTTACTAGGGGAAACCCTGATTTTTATCTGGGCTTTTTCACCCCCACTATCTGTTCTATTCATCGATGCGCAATGTTAAGGGATCGCATATAGTGAAGTTGGCGTTGAAAATCCGCTCGATTTCCACTCAGGATTGGCTGTTTGTAAGATGCTGGGATGACATCCACATACTTGTCCGGGTACGTCTTCATATCTGTCGCGTATACGGTTATTTTGAAGATTAGGTGTTATACTTACGAAACGTTAATGCGTACTGTTGGTCCTTTAGGACAAACTCTTAAGGGGAAGTCTGAAGACATTTTCAAGAGGCATTCAGAAGTTATCTTCGATCCTTTTATTTGTCACCCGAATCGGATTTTTAGCTAAACCGGCTTTCTATCACGAAGAATAAGGACTTACCTTTTACCATGGCTACCTCATCCAACTACCCGAACATGCAGCAGCCCCAACGTGATCCGAATATGGCAGGAATGATGTCAATCATTCCCGGTTTGGGTCAGTTATATAACGGTGAGAATCGGAAAGGTCTTTTATTCCTCGGCGCAGGCTTCATAAATTTCCTCACCTTTGTCGGCATTCTTTTCAACACGCAGATTCTCGGCATGGTTCAAAGTTTTGGCGAGAGCTTCAACATCGCTCCGAACCAGCAGTTGATGCATTCCATCAATGAGATGAACCTGGGTAGCCCGGCGTCACTGGTTTTGATGGGACTATTTATCGCTTTCATCGCCTTTTCAATGCGCGATGCTTTCGATCATGCTGCTAGAAAACGAAGAAAAGCAATATACGCAGATGTGATCCTTGAGATGCCGGAGGCGACTTCCGGATCCTACTTGCTTCATGTGTCCTGCATGATTGCATTCTTGATCCTCGCATTCTTCTTCCTGATTCCGCCGCCTCCTAAGGTTCAGATCACAGATATCGAATTCATTCAAAATCAACCCAAGACGAAGCAAAAGATAAAGTCCAGGCGGAAAGCCGAGCACAATTCAAAGAACGCTGGCAAACGTGATCCGACCAAGAGACCCACCCCTCCGTCTCCGTCTCCCAAGCGAGCCAGCAAGCCCAGTCCAAAACCGACTCCGGCTAAGCCGACTCCGCAGAAAGCGGCCCCGACTCCGAAGGCCAGTCCGAGACCTACTCCCCGTCCGTCGCCGCGACCGACACCTTCTCGCAGACCTTCGCCGACGCCTTCACCGCGTCCGACACCTTCGCCCACGCCCAGTCGTGCTCCTTCGCCGACTCCGGCTCCGAAAGCGGCTCCCACACCTTTCAACATTCCTAATCCGTTTGCAAAAGCACCGGCATCACCGCGGTCGGCTCCATCGCCTGTACCTGCACCGGTATCTGTCGGCAAAGTTGGTGCTCCATCCGTGCCTGCGCCTAGAGTAGCTTCCGCTTCGGGAGTATCCCAGGGCGGCCCTGCTCCGGCTCCTATCTCTTCCATCAAGACCCGTGGAACATCGGGTG
>JAUIJG010000196.1 GCA_030431355.1 bacterium | reverse complement strand
AAGAAGCCGGATATACCGCCATATACAATGCCTATGGGAAATGCGATCAGAAGTCCGAGGAACCCGATGGTCAAGCTTTTTTGGGCTCCGAAGAATAGCCGGGAGAAGCTATCTCGACCGTTGATATCGGAGCCGAGCAGAAAGATTCGGGAAGGAGCTTCCACTCCGAATAGATGTATATTGCAGGGAACCAGCCAGAGTATCTTATAACTCTCGCCGGGAGCAATCAACCTTATCGGGTATTTTTTATCCGTTCTTTCTATGTATGACTGCTTGAAAGTCTCCACATCAAATGTTCGATCCACTGTGTGAACATAAGGCCAGCTGAAGACTCCGGATTCATCCTGGAAGTGAATCCTTGTGGGCGGCGCATTGGCCAGGTCCGGATCATTGAAGTGCATCGAGTATGGTGTCAGGGGATCGGCGAAAAGCGCAGCCAGGTATAGGACAAGCAAAACAATCAGAGAAACCCTTGCCACTTTGTCCGCCCACAGACGCTGCCAGGCAGACTTTCTTGTCTCCTCTTTCTGGTTTGCCGCGCTGTCGATTTCTGTCAATTGATACCTCTAACTTTCCAGCGTGATGCGCGGGTCGGTGACTCTAAGCAGCACATCTGCCAGCAAATTGCCCAGGATGAGCATCAAAGCACCCAGCATAATGGATGCCATGACCAGATTCATGTCTTTCGATAGAACGCCTTCCAGGGTGAGACGACCGAGACCAGGATAGGCTAGAACCATCTCTGCCAGGGCAGAGCCGCTCAAAAGTGCGGCGAATTCAAATCCGAAGAGGGTGATCAATGGATTGATGGCGTTACGCACCGCGTGTTTGTAAATCACCACGTTTTCAGCCAGACCTTTTGCCCTGGCGGTTCGCACGTATTCTTTGCGCAGCACATCGAGCAGGCTTCCTCGCATCTGCCGTTGGATTGTTGCCAGAGAAAAGAATGTCAGAACGGTGACTGGAATAATCAGGTGATGGGCAAGGTCGAGAAGTTGTCCGGGAAGATCGCGTTCGAAGAAATCCGAGGAGGTCAATCCACCGATGGGAAACCACCCGGTCGCCAGGGCGAACATAAGGAGCAGAAGGCTGGAGAGAAAGGTTGGCATGGACATTCCCATCGCCGTCAGGATCCCGAAGACTTTATCTATTGTTTTGCCTCTGTGTATGGCAGCATAGGTGCCGGCAGGAATCGCTATCAACCAGGTGCATAGGATGGTCAGGATGCTGAGCATCAGAGTGTTTCCGGCACGTTGTTTGAGAAGCTCGAAGACTGAGCCACCGCTGGTGGAGACACCTAGATCTCCATCCACCAGGTTGCGAAGCCATATGTAATATTGAATATGGGGTGGTTTGTTAAGCCCCAGGCGTTCTTCTTCCGCTTCTATCGCTTGTTGTGAAATGGCCGGGTTGGCTTTCAGATGTGCCAGGGGATCCACCGGTGCCATTTTCAGCATGGTGAATGCCATGATGGAGATAAGAAAAAGAAGGGGTACTGCTTGCAAGGCCCGTTTGAAGATATAAACAGGGATAGACACTACTTGCCTCCCTTCTTGTAAATCTCTTCTATGTTGTGCAAGGTGCCTTTAGGGGTGTAATAAATGCCGATTGGGGTGGGAAGGTAATTGCCTATTGTGTTTCTGACCGCGGATACGTCCAGCATCGAATACAAATAGATGAAGGGTACTTTTTCGTAAACGATTTCCTGGAATTTGTCGTAGTACTGATGCCTCTTTTTGGTGTCGAAGGTAGTGGCGCCCTGGTCGAAGCATTTGTCAATCTCTTTTTCCCACAATCGGGCATCAGGTGCTTTTATAATGCCTTTGTCATCCGGCAATCTCTGGTCGAACATATGCAGCCGAGCAGCGGACTTCCAAACGTTGGCACTATCATAGGGCTCGATTTTATTGCCTGTCAGTCCCATCAAGACCGCTTCCCAGTTTAGCTTGTGGTTGATCGAGTTGATCATTATGTTGAAATCGACAGGTTGATAGTTGACTTTGATTCCAAGTTTTTTCAGGTCATTTTGAATCATTACACAAGTACCGTCTCTGGCTGAATTGCCTGAATTGGTTTGCAAAATGAATTCAACTGGGTTGCCGTGGCTATCCTCTAGCTGCTCACCTTTTAGAACAAATCCACCCTTTTCCAGCAGTTTTTTTGAATAGGCAAGGTCTTGTCCATAGTGTTTCAGTTGGGGAGCGTACCAGAGAGAGCCGGCTGAGTAGTGGGCAAAAATCGGAATGCCCACACCCTTTAAAATGTTGTCCACTAACTTCTGGCGATCGATGGCATGGCTCACCGCCTGGCGGAAATACAAGTTGTTGAACCACTTTTGTTTGATCGGATCTACATAAGGTTTTCCGGTCTCTTTGTCCTTGCGGCGGTTCATATTGAACATCAAAAAGGTGGTTCCATCATCGGGACCGAGGTTGTACATCGTGAAATTGCCGGTCTTCTCCCTCTGTTTCATGAGCGCCGCATCGAGACCGCGGACGCTTTTAACATCGAGAAAGTCAAGCTCTCCGCCATAGAATTTGAGAATCTGGGTGTTCTGATCCGGTACGATTACTTCCACAAACTTGTCGAGGTAAGGCAGTCTTCGTCCGTTTTTATTCACCATGGAATAACGGGCGTTGCGAACCATCTCCACTCTCTGACCCGGAACGTAGCGTTTCAGTTTAAAAGGACCACTAACCACCATAGTCTCGGGATCGCAGTTGATATCCCAGAAGCTATGGAATGCAGAAATAGGTTTCTTTGTCACTTCCTGGAGAATATGTTTGGGGGCGATGGACACATTGTGGATGCCGTTGAGGAATGGCGCAAAGGGCTCTTTTGTTTTCAGCTTGACGGTGAGATTGTCGACCTTGGTCACTTCCGGGAAATTTCCTTTGTGGCTGAGCGTGTCCCGGGCACTGCAACTACCGGCTCCATAGCCGTTTTTTATCAGGGTGTTGAAAGTAAACACGACATCATCGGCGGTGAGTGGATGGCCATCGGACCACTGCAATCCCTGTCTCAAAGTTATGGTGTATTCGAGCTTGTCGTCACTGATCTTGAAATCTTTAGCGAGCTTCGGGTGCATCTGACCCGTCCAGGCGTCCACGGAAACCAGGGGATCGAACATTAGAAGTCCGAGTCCGTGACTTTCTGCGTCGTTAGCCGCCCAAACGTTGAAGGTTTTCGGTCCAGAGCCGAATGTGGAGACTGTCAGGGTGCCTCCGAACTCACCGGTTTCGCAACGGGATTGCCAGACCTCCGCGCCGCCTTCCAACTCCATCAGTTTGAATGGACCCGGGTTGGGTATGTTGGTTCTCGCTGCTTTCAAAATCTTGGCGGTGGCTATTAACCGTTTCTTTTCAGCTTCACTGATATTTTTCTGTTCACCCTGGGGTTCAAAGGTCTGAAACTGGAACTCTAACAACCTGTCGCTGAAATCGTTGTCTGAATTACCGGCAGTTTCATCAGCATTGGCTCCGCTCTCTTCCGGTTGCTCCTCTTCGGCTTCCGTTTCGGAACTCTCCGAGTCCGAAGATGTAGAGTCCTTCTCCTTAAGGGCTTCCGAGCCGGTCACGGATGTGTCCCCGGCGCCGGGAACAGAGGCATCATCGCCACCACCTTTGTTTCCGCATGAGGCGATAACCAGGGAAGCTAGAACAGTTAAAACAGCTATCGTTGTAAATCTAAGCATTTATCCTAATCTTTCGACTTCGCGTCCTCTTTCCAGATCTCTTCAATGTTGTGGAGTCCCAGGGAAGGCTGAGATAGTTGGGTGGGCTCGTAGTTTTTAATTGTGTTTCTTGCTCCCACTATTGTCATGGCGTCGCAATAGTAGATGAATGGAGCCTGATCATAAATGATCTTTTGGAACCGGTCATAGAGCTCTTTTCTTTTCGATTTATCCAGGGTGGTGGCAGCTTCGGAGAAAAGTTCATCAATCTGTTTTTCCCAGTCCCGGGCATCCGTGACTTTTACCGTGCCGTTTTTGTCCTGGGAGCGCAGGTCGAAGAAATGCAGACGTCCGTCAGAGCGGTAAACATTGGCACCACCATTCGGTTCGAATACGTCCCCGCTGAGGGCAAGTAGGCAGGCGTCCCAGGTTTTCGCCGTCTGGACCTTGTCTATCAGAATATTGAAGTTTATCTCCTGGTAGTTTACTTTCATCCCCAGCTTTTTCATGTCATCAATCGCCATTCCGGCCACCGCCGGCATGAATGTGCCACCGGTCATGGTAATCAGATCAAATTCGACAAGGTTGCCTTTCGAGTCTTCAAGCTTTCCTTCCTCGTTTTTTTTGAAACCTGATTTTGTCAGGAGTTCCATGGCGTATTCCGGGTCGGGCTGAAAGCCTTTCAATTTATTGTTGAAGAAAGGACTGGCAGGGGTAATGGCCGTGAAAGCTGGATAGCCCAGACCTTTGAAATAGTTTGCCACCATGATCTCTCTATTCAGAATATGGTTGACTGCTTGCCTGAAGTTCACGTCATTGAACCAGGCTGATTTGACCGGGTCCACATACGGTTTTTTAGTATTAGGATTCTTCCGACGGTTCAGGTTGAACATCATGAAAGTGCTGCCTATGGACTGACCGAGATTGTTCAGAGAAAAGTTTCCTTTCTCTCTCTCTTTCATCAGTTCGTAGGTATCACCGGACCGAGTCTGGGTAATGTCGATCTCTTTTCCTTTGAATTTGAGCAAGTTTGCCTGAACGTCCGGAACCACGGTGTAAACCAGGCGATCTAAGTAAGGTAATTTTTTTCCTTCCTTGTTGACCATGAAGAAGTTTTCCTGGCGCTTAAATTCTACTCTCTGGCTGGGGACGAAGCGCTCTAGAATGAATGGTCCGCTGGTCACCAAATCAGTCGGTTTCACATTGGGTCCCCAGAAACCCTGGAAGACTTTTCTACTGTTTTTGTTTTTTAGAATGGGTGCCACTATGTGCTTGGGTGCTATCGGGATCTCACCCATGGTTCTTAAAAAGGGAGCGAATTTTTCAGCGGTTACGTATTTGTTAGTGAGACTATCCAGGCTTGTTACCTGGGGAACCTTACCGTTGATCGAGGTTACATCTCGGATGGAAGCATTGCCGTAGCCATTGGCGATGATCTCATTCCAGGTGAATTCGACATCGGCTGAGGTAATCGGTTTGCCATCGCTCCAGGTGAGACCTTTTCTGAGGGTGGTGGTGTATGTGATACCGTCATCTTCTACCTTGAAGGACTCCGCCATGTAGGGAACCACATCTCCTGTGTACATGTCGGTGGTGAGGAGGGAGGCAAACATCAGACCTGCCATCTCGGTTGATTTTGTATCGGATGAAGCCCAGGGATTGAATGTTTTAGGGTCGGAGCCGATGGTTGAACGCACCAGGGTGCCTCCATGTTTGCCCACGGGAAACCGTCCCTGACGCAGCTGCACGCCGTCCACTTCCACTGTTTTGTAGTCGCCCGGGTACTCCGGATTTGCAACGGGAAGCGCCGATTTTTTCTTGGCGGAATTTGTACTTTTACTTTTGGCGACCGTGGTGCCTTTTCCCTGACTGCATCCGGAAGAAAGTGGAACAGCTATGAAGGCGATCATGACAATCAATAAAAAAGTCTGGAAAAAAGTCTGAATTGTCATGGGGGCGCTGCCGGCATGTCCAGCGTCGTGTTGTGGTTTCTCTATACCGGTCTGAGAGCAAGCCTCTTTTGCTTTTCTCGACCACAGAATACTGGTTCCAGTCATCCGGATTTACCTGTGTGTAATGGGCAGTGAGATATGGGCTACTAAAATATTTGGCATTTTACCGAACATTTCCCTGGTATTTATGGATGGAAGATAATGAGGTATACGTGCACGAGATATTCAATAAGGTTATGATGGTCTCATCACTCGAAACTCCCACGCAATTTCTATTGGGAACATCCGGTACACCGGGTATATCGGATTCCTGTCAGCGTCTTAAATGAAGGACCAGTTAACAAAATACTCTCAAAGTCTAGTTTTTGGGAAACTTAAAATCTACTTTCTTTTCCTGGCAATATCTTCCGGTTTTGTCGGTGCTTTTACCGGCGAGCCAGCCATCGCTAAGAAAAAGCCTGTTCGAGCTACGAATAATCTCTCGAAGTCATCGAAGACATCGAAGACATCTAAAACAGTCAGCGCCTGGAAGTTGAAGCAGTCCAGTAACTTGGTGGGTCCGATTCAGTGTGTGGTTTCCCGGGGCGGTGTCAGACTCAACGCCGAAAAACTTGGACTTTTGTGGATTTTTCAGGCGCCGGATTGGGATGCCTACCTTTACAACCAGGAGACTAAAAACTTTTGCAGCTTCAAATATGACGAATGGACAAAACGGGGATTTTTCGTCTCCGGTTCCACGAAGCACAAAGGAAAGCCCATCGGCAGCCTCAAGCAGATTGAAGTAAAGAGATCCGGAAAGAAGATGGATATTGCTAATTTGAGCAGCGAGCAGGTGGAGTTGTTTTATAAGAACGGTATTAAATATGGTGAGTTCTGGGTGTCGTCTAAAGTAGTGGTGCCGAAACAGTTCAAACTGGTGGTGGCAAATATGCTTCACTTGCCCATGCAGGATGGCGGAACTCCATTAAAAGCTATTCTCAGAAACAAGCATGGGAAGCTTGTCCCGGTACTTCAAACCGAATCGGCGGAAGTGATCAAAGTCGATAGTTCAATCTTTAAACCGCTCAAAGGCTACGGCCGGGTCAAGGATGAAATGGCGCTTCTTTTCACCGGGTCTGATATGTTTGGTTCGGATAGCGACAGCATGTTTGGTGCTGGAGCCGGAGGAAACAAAGGCAAAAAATAGGCGTTCAGTGAGTTGAGCTGCTGGAGATGTTGGAAAACAATTCCGGAGCTATGTCTCTGATTAAGTCGGCTTTGACTGCTCCGCTAAAAGTGACAAGCTCTGCGCCCTGCTTGTTTTTGAAACGCATTGATACTACCCCTACGACCTTTCCTCTTCTGTTCACCAGCGGACCTCCGCTCATTCCGGTTGTAACCGAGGCGTCTACCTGAAGCGTTTTGGGAGTGACCCGGCTGATTCGTCCGGTGTTAAATGTCGGGGCAAAGTATTTGGCTGAATCTTCATCAAGAGCATCAGAGGCTGTTGGATAGCCGATGGCCTGGATCTCCTGCCCTTCGGAGGGTGATATTGTATCCAGTTCTATAGGGGTGACTTCCCTGGTTTTAACCTGCAAAATAGCGAGATCCGGCTTACCGTTTTTGCTGACTTTATAGATTGATGCCACCATCGGTTTCTGGGTTGCCGGTCCCGGTGGATGTAGGAAATATCCGGTTTCAAAACTGAGACCCACGTCTTTTAGGTATTTGGAGTACAGGAGTCTTCCCTGATCCGCGTGCTCCGATAGGTAGGTCTGGTAGCAATCCCAGATACCGTCCACAGTCTGGGAATACATAACTCTTTCTGCCGTATTGAGATTAGAATTGTTGGAGGGCAGACTTACAATGGTTCTCAACCTGGTGAAGCGCTCCTCCACGTCACGGCCGGAAGCCGTTTGTTCCGCATAAAGTCTCATTCCGGCGAAAAATCTTTTGCAGTTTTCGATTACTTCCAGGTGGCTTGCCACCACATGATGATTGGTTACGAAGAAGGTACCCCGGGCATTTTTCCTAATTGGAAAAGAGGAGCCAAAGCCAACCACCCTGTAGCCGAAATCTTTAGGGAAAGCGGCAAAAACCGGCTTTCTATACTTTGGTGAGAAATCGGAGAGAAGCGCATAGTTGCCGTCTTTGAGCTTTATCTTTATTCCTACGTTGAGGTGATAGACACGGCTCTTCAGCTCTCTGTCAATCTGTTCCCATGTTTTTACCTGGGCTCTGGCTTCCGGTGCCACGAATGCAACCAATACTAGCGCTGCCAGGGTGGCGAGTATGGCTGTGTTTCTCAATTTCGTTTTCCTGACAGTTTGAAAGAACATAATTTCCTTCCGGAAGAAATTCAAGGCTTACTTGATTTTACTCATCTATCGATCTTCAAAGCAAACTTCAAGCTCAAATGTACGCTTCCAGGGAAAACTGACTCGCAAATTGCCTGGTTCGAATCCCATAGATTGACCTATGCGACCTAAATATGGGCTTATGAGTTGGGCTAATTTATCGATTGAGGCCTCGGCATCAAGTTGGCTTCTAATCTGAGCCTGGTATGCCCAGTCATCTGCCAGACGAGTGAAGAGGGTCTTTTGAAAAGCCCTGTCCGTGAGCTGATTGCGACGATTTGTTCTAACGCTATGCATCCTTGCGATTCCCAGGGCAAGGGCAGATCCCACGGAATTTCCGGTGGTATTCCATCCGGCGTAGGCGACAAGTTTGCTGACCAGATCCTTTCTGGCAAGAAGCTCTTCAATGAGAATGGGGTCGGCGCCGTTGGCGTAGGCAACATCACAGAGCACACAGGGCGTGGTCGCTTTTTCAAGATAGGAAAGTGTCTCTTCCACCTGGGAGGAGGTCTCCAACTGGCGGAGATCAGGACTGCCGGGAAGGAGAATGTGGTCCCCTTGAATGTCTCCACTATGGACAATCACAGTCAGGTCTATGTCGTTCGGGTTTTGCGAAGAGCTGACATCCTGAACCTGTTTTATATTCAATGCTTCGGTGTTGGCTTTTATAGTCTCGCCTATTGTCTGACCTTCGTATCTGCTGCTGCAATTGGCGCTGGATTCGGGGCTGAAGAGTACTTTGGCTCTGACTTCGCATCCGGACTCTTTAAGGCGATTGGTTGTCCACATGGCGAAAAGGGCAGAGAGAACTTCGTCCGCTCCGGGATAGCATTTAACCCGGTCTTCGATCTTGGAGTCCTTGGCTCGCGCGATGAGTTTTTCCTTTTCCAGAACATTGAGCCCCAGTTGACCGGAGTCATCAACACTCATGATCAACTGGTCTATGATTCCTTCTTCTACAAGCCCGAGAATTTCGTTGTTGATCTGGAAGTTCCGAAATCTGGTGTCCAGGTAATCTGTTCTAATCTCTTCCGGTATGCGATTCTCGTAGGACTCGAGAATGCCCTGGTCCACAGCGCTTCCTTTGAGCATACGGTACATAACCGTCGACCAGGCAAATATTTCTCGTCCGTATCTTGCCCAGTATTGCTTCTCTTCGGTGTTGTCATAATTGTCCGAAATTCTCATTATGCTTGTCTGGGCATAGATTTTGAGATTGTTTTTGCTCTTCTGCTTCCACTTTTTGATCTGGCCCAGGCGCTTGGAGATGGCGGCGATATTGTCTTCGCACCTTCTTGAAGTGATTAGTCCGCCATAAAGAAGGCTATCGAGACCCACGATTAAGACTTCCGGTTGGGTCTTCTGAATGGCGTTATTAATCCATCCGAAGAGGGAGTCTATTTGAGCAGCGTGGAAGAGAGAGCCCATCAGGGATCTGGGAGGCACAACCACATCGACACCAGCTGTGTTAGCTACCAGGCATGGGTAGACATAGGTAACGGGGCGGTCGTCTAGCGGTATGAGGAGT
>JAUIJG010000195.1 GCA_030431355.1 bacterium | reverse complement strand
GGCGAATGCCTCGGGAAGGATATCGTCCAGAACACTGGCAAGCACTTTGTCTTTCTGGGTTCTGAATCGGCCTGGCATTTTGGGAGCGTCATCGGGAATCAGCTTCAGATCCGGCACATCCTTAAGCGCGTTTTCTATCTTTTGTTTGAACTCGGCGGTCTTGCCCTTGAGTTCATCATCGCTGAGCTTCTTTATCTGCTCTTCAAAGGAGGCGGTTCTGGCAACATAAGGCTCGAGGTTCTTTACACGTCTCTCGTTGGTATCCCCGAAGAGACCCTTCAACCACTCACGACCTTTTTCATCCCAACTCATTCAGTAACTCCTGCCCCTTGGCATCTTTTCCATATAAAAACGTATCTTACCTTGTAATGGTAAGAAAGCCAGGTAATATCAAGCAATCTTTCAGATTAAGCCACAAAATATTAACGGGGCGATGAAAATGCTCAGATTTTAGGATATGGCGACCGGAACAGCTTTATACTGACCCTGGGAAGAGACCTTCTAAATTTCATCTGGCACCGGGATGCCGGCATCGCAGCCCTGGAAGCAAGACCCTGTAAGGATTTCGGTAGAACTACCATGGACCACAATTCAAATCTAAAAGCTCTATCAGGCTTAAATCTTGACGAGCTGAGCAAATATGCAAAAGACTTATCCCTGCCTGCTTTTAGGGCAAAACAGATCCACAGCTGGATCTATACAAAATACGCCTCCGACTTCGAAGAGATGACGAATCTATCCAGGGACCTGCGTGAGAAGCTCCAGGCAGAAGCCTGCGTTCCCCTTCTGAACATGGCAAATTTGCAAGTCAGCAAAGACGGAACTCGCAAGTATCTTTTTGAACTGCCGGATAAAAGCATGGTGGAATCGGTTCTCATGTCATTCCAGGATAGAGACAGCCTCTCGGCTTGCCTCTCCAGCCAGGTGGGATGCGCGGTCGGTTGTACTTTCTGCGCTACCGGATATCTCGGCTTCAGCCGCAACCTATCCAGCCAGGAGATAGTGGATCAGGTCATGGCTATCCAGCGAGAATCCGGTAAGCGGGTTTCGAATATTGTTTATATGGGCCAGGGTGAGCCCCTGCTCAACACCGAAGAAGTGATCAAATCGATACACACAATCATCGACTCGGTGGGTATCGGCGCCCGTCACATCACGGTATCCACCTCCGGCGTCATCCCGGGTATCAAACGCCTGGCCGATGAAAAAATCCCTGTCACCCTGGCTCTATCTCTACATGCCCCGGATACCGAAACAAGAGAACGAGTCGTGCCCATCACTAAGCAATATCCTATCAAAGACTTACTCGAATCTTTGAGGGAGTACAAAGCAAAGACCGGTCGCCGGGTAACCATCGAGTATGTACTTCTGGAAAAAGTCACGGATAATGAATACCAGGCAGAGACCCTTGCCGAGCTGGTTCGAGACCTCCATTGCAATATCAACTTAATTCCGTACAATCCCACGTCTGACCCGGGCGCTGCCGACGGAGAGCCACTTTATCGCCGTCCATCGCGCAAGAGGCAAGAAAAATTCAAAGACATCGCATCCCAAAGTGGTAAGACCGTCACCCTGAGACTTGAGCGGGGAACTGACATAGACGCCGCTTGCGGTCAGCTTCACAATGCCCACAAACGGGACACCACTCGCTGAGTGCTGAATATTGATCTTGATCGCTGATCCTATATCAACGATTATCAGTGATCAAGATTGAGAAAAGAAGAGCCACCATCTTCGATGCCTACAGGCGAGTGTTAGTACTTGGAACAATCAAAAAAAGAAAACCATGAATCGGAGATTTGAATCTCAGAACCTGGAAGCGATAGCGCAGGATCAGAACTGTTCAAAGACAACTTCCAGAAGACTTAATTCACAAAGCAATGTAAAACCACTGTTTGCGCCATTTTCCATTTTCAAAGCCCTTGCCTTGCAACCATTTACGGTGTCAAGCAAGTTTAATATTCAGCTTTACGTCCATGGGTGTTTTTGTCAAAATCTTGCTTTTGAAGACCTATATTGCGGGAGACTCACAACCAGGCAGTACTCCCGGCTGCGGCTACCTAGCCAATACAAGCAGCACCTTCTTCCAGGGGCTCAAAGACAAACTTTCTCTTCTCGTTAATGGATAAGTGCCCCCAGGGAATGCCTGGCTCATGGTCAAAAACAACCAACCACTTTTCTCGCTCCGCCTTCGCCAACCACTCAGATTTGATATCACAACTGGTGAGCGGGAAATGATCATATCCCATCACCCAGGGCGGCTGAACATGTCCTCTGGTTGGAACTATGTCGGCAAAATAGACACCTTTCTGTCCTTCCGATTCAAAGTAGATTATCTGATGATGACTGGTATGTCCCCCGGTCACCTTCAACCAGATCCCGGGCAATATCTCTTTGTCTCCTTCCACCAGCTCAAGCTGACCATGTTCCATCAATGGTTCAAAGTCTTCTTTCCTGTAGCTACCCCGAGCCCTGGCATTGCAATTATGGGCAAAATCCCACTCTCCTTTCTGGGCATAGTACTTAGCCCGGGAGAAAGTAGGAACCAGTTTGCCGTCAACTTCTATGGTAGCGCCCCCGGTGTGATCGAAATGCAAATGAGAAATCAGAACCACATCGATATCATCGTTCGAAAGACCAGATCCTGAGACCATGGACTGAGGCTGCACCAGGGACTCTATCTGATATCGCTCAATCTCTTTTTCCGACCACCGGTTGCCCATGCCGGTCTCTACCAACACATTTCCGTTCTCGGTTTCGATCAAAAGAAGATTGCAGTTGAGCAAGACTCTGTTCTGGTCATCCACATCAACATCACGACTCCAGAGGGTATAGGGAACCACACCATACATGGCGCCGCCATCCAATCTGAATCTGCTCTCCCGAACTATTGATAGATTGAACTTTCCAAACTTCATTTAGGTGACCTCAGCATATTGATGTTAATTCCCAGCTGGCCCAGGGAGTGAACGGCTCTCTCTTTGATCTTTTCGCTGGGTGATTTCTTGTACACCGTCATCCACAATTTAATCAAACGTTCCCTGGCTCTCTGCTTCAAACCTTCTTCTTCCACGGAATAGAATACATCGGTCCAGGCGTTTATCTCTTTTATCATTGACGGAATCTTTGCTTCAAGGATGTCAGCCTGCTTGGCCAACCAGCTTGGGGCATCCGGAAACTTGGATGCCATTCGATAATACCTGGCGGCCTCCAGCTCATCCCTGGCAAACATGTACTGATTGAACCCGGCGATAAAAGGCAAATACCAGTTGTTCTGGTTTGACTCTATGCCTCTTCGCAAAATCTCGGCAGCTCGCTCGGGATTCTTCTGGTCATTACCAACGGTGAATGCCACGAACCAATAGGGCTGAATAAATTCCGGATCGAGGGAGGTTATCAAGTCGAGATATCGGTCGGCTAATCGATACTTGTCCTTTTGTCTTGCCGCGGTGTCTCCATAATAGCCAATAAAATTGAGCCAGTAACAGTCAGCCAGCAATTTATCGAATCCAAGTGAGACCAGGCGCACAGCTTCATAAGATGGGACAAGGCTTTCGGTCCGGGCACCGGCGCCATCATCGAAACTCTGAACAAATTTGTCATGGCTGGTATGAACAATGTAGGCCAGGGCTAGCAAGCAAAAAACTTGAAGCCAAAAACCAAGATTGTTCTTTCCGGAAGAGATCAATGTCCTGCTCCATCCGAGCGCAAAACCACTTAAATAATAACTACCCAAAAGACAAAAGACAGATCCCATTATTTGGAATCTGTCCCTTTGTCAATTTTTCCGGAATTTCTTGGATCAGAAGAAGAGGAATCTCTGAAGAATCTCTACTGATTAGAAAGAACCAGGGTCGTGTTGGGGGCGTTTCCGCCCAGACCAAGTCCATTTTTGCGCGCGCCGCGTATAGCATAAGCAGTGGTACTTCCATTGGAAGTAATCTGGCTATACTCAATCTGACCGGCAGAGCCGACATTGGTAGGTGCCGCATTACGAGTGGACTGCACATCCGTAATCGAACCGGCAATGGGCCATTCGTTAGTGTTTGTAAAAGGATTTACCGGGGCTTTAGCGGAACCAGCGCTCTGACCATCACTGGGACCACCAGGGAAATAACCTTTGTATGCATCACTGACACTGTCAGGATAAGTACCGCCGGCATCGGTCGCAAAAGCCTCTGCCGAAATTTGCGCGGTACGCATGTTGGCTTTAACAGACGCTTCCCGGGCTTTATCCTGGGCGCCAATAAAGTTGGGGAGCGCGATTGCTGCCAGGATACCGATAATTATCACCACCACAAGGAGCTCAATCAGGGTGAAACCCGATTGGGACCTTATTCGTTTTCTTCTAGCCATGTACATTGTCCTCACCTGTTACCTTACCGGTCTAAACTGAATTGTAGTTGATAGTAAGTTTGAATTTTATCCGCGGGAAACCGATAAAACCTGGAATTGCTTATTCCACCCTGCCTGCGAATATATTGCCCATATAAATATAGAAAATAACAGAAGCTAAAATGCAAAGCCGCCCGGGAATGAACCCGAACGGCTTAACATTTGTTTACAGAACCAGTTCCAGATTCGGATATGGTCCAGTAGGGTCTGGGAAACCTCTTACTTGCAGCTAAACGCTAACAGCAGTTTTGTGCTGGTGGCGATCGGCTGAAACTCTCTTCGGACGTCGAAGATTTTCAACAAAGTGGTGATGAGCCATAGAATCAATTTGAGCCTGGGATGTTTTTTCCGGAACGGAAACAACAAACTCCTCTTCCTTATTGATCTTAGGTTGGTTGTTGTGGCGGCCCACAAGATACAGATAACCGCCTCTAGTTGCATATACGTAATGGATCATTCTGCCTGCCCTCTCTTTAAAATAATATGCGCCGTTTGTGTTTCCAGAGCCTGCAGGGGCTTCCAAAAATCTATTCTGTTTTACTGGTTCCAAGTGGTTCCAAAGACGGCGTCTTCCCTACTGTACAGCGTTCTATGGTAGGAGCAATACCACCGTTTCCAAGGGAATCATAATCTTGTCTAAACAATTGTGTGATCAAGTAGTTACATTGCCCCCCAAAACCACCGATCAGCAAGCTTTTCAAGCGGCAGCGCCTGACCAGCTTCCGGGCAAAATTCATCATGTTTTCCAGGGGATAAAGCTTTGAAAGAATTCTGCAAAAGGCGAATAAATATACATAGCGGACACTGAAGATATAGCCCGGCAAAGAACTGAACTTGTTAGAGCCCCGGGAGAGGATGTTGAACACACCAGATCTCTATTCGGTCTTTGACTCGACTCCGGAGCGAGAGAGCATGTCTTCCCCTAGCTCCACGGTAACTTCACTTTCTATATCGCCCACCGAAGCGTTTACCACCGAGCCGATGTCACCAAGATCCGCTTGCACCTGGGATGCGTCTGCCGGATTGCCACGTTGGGCGATGATTCGAGACTCAAGCAGGGGTTTATTATGCTTGTCTCTTGAAGATTTAAGGCGAATTCTCTTATATCCCTTCTCCTTAAGCTCCCTGTAGACGCTCTTTCCAAGACTCCTGTCCGAACTCATATTCACGATGGAAACGGATAGTTTGTTTCGATTGGAGGAGATAAATGAAGTGCCGAGAAAACGAGATACAACTCTGTTCTTCTCTTTGCGATTGACAAGCCAATCACCACTGTCGGAAAAGGTTCCGGGCAGCATCATCAGCACCTGATTGTCTTTGGGCACACCTTTTACAAAAGCCACATAGGAAGCAAGCTCGGCGGTGCTCAAATCACTGTCGGAATACTGTCCCGCCAGATCCAGCAACCGGGGAATCGCTGGCCAGGACTGGGGATTTATCGCCTTCTCCATAACCGCTTTCATAAAGATCTCTTGACGCTGAACCCGGCCTATATCCCCCAGTTGGTCATGCCGAAAGCGCACAAACCCTATGGCGTCTTCACCTTTGAGCGTCTGGGTGCCCGGATGTAGATCAATATTGAGACCGGCGGAACGATCTCTATACTTCATGCGCTTAGGCACGTTTACCGTGATACCGCCCAACTCATCCACCAGGGCTTCAAGGCCATGAAGATTGAGCACCACATAATGATCTATGTCTATGCTGAGGAGATCCGATAAGGTCTCCATGACCAGCTGCGGTCCCCCCAGGGCATTGGCTGAATTTACTTTTTGTCTGCCGTGACCCGGCACGGCAACCCGGGTATCCCTGGGGATAGATAGTATAGAGACAGCATTTTTGTATGGGTCGAGCCGGGCGACCATGATGGTGTCGGATCTTCCTTTAAAAGACTCGGAGATAACCTTCTTGCTTCTGCCTTTACCCTGGTAGACCACATCCGTACCGAGGAAAAGCAAAGTCGTCGGCGAGTACACCCCGCCTATTCTAAGAGCCGGAGGGAGAAGGGAAGGCTTATAAATCAGGGTGGCGACATAGCCGGCAAAAATGCCGACCAGGGCGCAAATAGTATAGGCTACGGTCCAACGCTTAGGACTCAATTGAAATTTTCCTGTGGATCTCAAATAAAACTCTGGGATATTATACGAAATCACTTTCAAACTTAGTACGACTCACCTCCAGAAAAATCAGATCTGGTCTCGGCTGTAAGAATTTATGTCTTTCCGTGTTAAAGAAAAAGGTCGCCTGCTCGCCATCAATTTCGGTGGTATAGGAGATGAAATACTTTTTCAACCCACCTTAAAAACAATCAGAGAAACACTCCCCGATTGGTCAATAACTTTGATGCTGGAGCCACGTTCCGCTTCATTCGGAGATTTGACTGACCTCATAGACAATACTATTACCTTCGACATAAAGAAGCGTCCGCTTTTGACCTCTGACCTCATGGACCTTCTCTTCACCATCCGCAACGGCGGATTCGACATGGTGCTTTCCTCCGGTAGCTCTCCGATGGTATCAGCCTTGCTCTATCTATCCGGTGTGCCGGTGCGTATCGGATACGCAAGCAACATGCTCAGCCAGCTGACCCTGAATAAAGCATGTCCCCTCAATCAATCTATTTACGCCGGTCAGATGTACCATAGCCTGGCAAACGGACTGAAAGAGCTGGTGAAGACTGAATCTACTTTCGCCGGAACCACAAACGGCGGGGGGTCAAGTCTGAATGAAAATAGTGAAACGCTCTACCTCCCTAAAATAAAAACAGAAAGCGCCTCCCGCGAAGCCATGGCTAAAGTGCTGGCCCGCGCCGGTCTTGATGATCGACTGGAAGCAAAAGCATCCCGGAAAAACTTTGTGGTCCTAGTCCATCCCGGAACCAGCAGACTGGCCCAGGAGAAGGGAATTTACAAAACCTGGCCGGCAGAGAATTGGTCTCTTTTAGCCGAGCGTATTCTCAAAGAGAAAACTGCCGGGAATGGAAAAGAGATCAAGTTGGTCCTTTGCGGAGGACCGGACGACAAAGAGATAATCGAAGCCATAGAAACAAAAATGAACAATCTGCAAGTGGTATCAACCTACGGGCAGACTAAAAGCCTTATGGATCTTGCCGCCCTGATTGAGTTGAGCGACTTATTCATCTGTGTAGACTCCGCCCCAATGCATGTTGCGGTGGGACTGGGAAGCGAACTGGTTGCGCTTTTCGGACCAACTAATCCGGCATTGCTTCTCCCTCAGGCTCCGGAGTTTGCCTACGTTTGGGATAACAAAGACAACGACCGTTCGATGTTCGACCGAAAAGGAGTGAACCTCGATCCCGACATCGTATTTGATACCGTTAAGAAGAAGCTTTCCTAGCCAGTTCTTCTTTGTAGCGCTGCCCTGTGCTTTTCGCTTCAACAACTTCAAGACCCAGGCCAAGGAAGTTCTCACAGAACTCTTCGTCCTTGATCAATCTATCTATTTCATCGCCGCCGGCCGCAACCAGTTCGAGAAGAGCACCTACCACCTGGGGATCGAATTGCTTTCCGGACATTCTCTTCAGCTCGACGATAGCCTTCTCGTGGCCGATAGACTCTCGATAAGGACGGTCCGTGGTCATTGCGTCATAAGCATCCGAAACCATGATCAGTCTGGCGCCGATGGGAATATCTTCTCCGGCCAGACCATCGGGATATCCGGTTCCATCGAAGTATTCATGGTGATGTTTCACATACTCTCTGGCGCGCTTCAGTCCTTTAAGCTCACCAATAATCTGTGCACTTTTCACCGGGTGGCGAGCCATTATCTCTCTCTCTTCATCCGTCAATTTATCCGGCTTCCAGAGAATCGACTCGGGAACGCCTATCTTGCCTATGTCGTGAAGGATGCCACCAAGTTCGATATCTCTTAAATGATCATCATCCAGTCCCAGTTTTTTGCCGATCACCACAGCGATGCGGCTAACCCGCAAGCTATGGCCGGCAGTATAGTCGCATTTAGCATCGAGGGCATCTGCCAGAGCCCTGATTGTGCCCATTGACAGCGACTCCAGCTCGGACATGGCTCGTTTCAGCTCGGCTAAAAGCCAGTCGTTATGCTTCTTCAGATCATAGCTCTCCAGGGCACGCTTGACCGTCATCCGCAATTCTTCTGCGTCCCAGGGCTTTTGAATATATTTGTAGACTCGACCATCATTGATAGCGCCTATTAGCGCTTCGAGATCGGTATAACCGGTGAGAAGCATCTTGATTGCATCCGGTCTGATATCCCTGGACTTTTCCAGGAGTTGAACCCCGGTCATGCCGGGCATTCTCTGGTCGGAGATAATCAAAGAGATCTCGTGCTCCTCCAGAAGCTTGATGCCAGCATCGCCGCTCTCCGCTTCAATAACGGTGTATTCCCTTCCGAGTACCCGCCGGAGAAGCCTGAGGTTGGCGTCTTCATCATCCACCACAAGGATTTTATGTTGGACCTGGTATTGATTATGATTCGCTGAATTTGATTCGCTCATTACTGTCTATGTCTCCATGGGCGTCTACACCGAGCCCTCGTATATAGATTGATTTTCAAACTTCTCCAGGTCTTCCGGTCTTCGATGCACCGGTATTTTAACCGTAAAGGTGGTCCCCTCTCCCGGACTGGAATCGAGAAGTATCTGTCCTCCGTGTCTCTCCACTATGGAATGACAGATAGACAATCCCAGACCCGTACCCTGACCCACCGGTTTGGTGGTGAAGAACGGATCGAAGATTTTACTCTGAATCTCCGGTTTGATTCCAGGCCCATTGTCCGAAATAGTCACAACTACCTGCTCCGTACCTCCCCTTGTTTCGATGTTCACTTCAGGTTCATCGGTCCCGTCCAGGGCCTGGGCCGCATTGGACAAAAGGTTCATCCAGAGCTGGTTTAGCTGACCCGGATAACATAGAACCGAGGGTATCTCGCCAAATTTCTTGGTCACTTTTATTTTATCGCGACCGTAGTATTGCGAGAGAATTTTAAGGGTGGATTCGATTCCATCCTGGATCGATGCGTCCTTCAACTCCGCTTCGTCCAACCGGCTAAAACTCTTCAAGTTCCTGACAATATGCCTTATCCTGTCGGCACCTTCATTCAAAT
>JAUIJG010000608.1 GCA_030431355.1 bacterium | reverse complement strand
AGAATTGAGAGAATAGTCAGTTATAGTAGGAATTCTATGAGACCTGCGACCGCATTGGCGAGGTCGCATGGGCACCCGTCCTCTCTGGGGCACCATGCCGCCTGGACTATAGGCGTTGGAACCGTTGTATTGAATGACATTTCCGTCAAAATTGCCGCCGCGGTCTCTACGGACGCGACCGGGCAAAACTTTCAAAGACGGATTGAGAACAGCTTCGTCCTTGATACCGCCTTTGATAGGCTCTTTACTTACAGCCTTCTTGCTATGGTGTTTTTCCACCTTACCTTCCAGACAGAATGCCGGATGCACAGCCACTGAAGATAGCAGCAGGCAACACAGACTAAAGAAGCTCAAGGAACGTGAAAACACTGGATTTTTGACGGAATTGACCATATATACTCAATTACCACTCTATCATCAGCTCGAAACCGACAGAGATGAATCAGCAGAGTCCGCGTCCCTGGAACCCCGGATCTGGAGCATATTTCCACATCCGGAATGTTTGCCTGAGGTTGCCTGATTTGTATCCGGTCATAACAAATTATTTGGATTTATGGCAGTTAGCAGGGGACCATACAATAGAATGAATAGACACAAAAACAGGAAAGAGCCGGTTTTAATGCCCGGAAAAATTGACTTTGACCAGCAAGAATAAACCAGAAACACTATATGCCTTGAGCCAATCTTCAAGGTGCTACGGCTGCGATCGTGCCCTGGAAGAGAACGACATCGTAAAACTGACCAAAAAAAAGGATGAGAAAGACGTTTATTGCCTCGATTGCAGCGGGCTTGCCAGCGAATATTGCCTGTTGAAAAAAGGGGACGCCGCTCTCACTCGCCGTGCTAAGAAACACTCAAAGAGCCACTTCGTCATCGTAAAATGGTCGGCTATTTGGAAAAGTTATGAGCGCCAGGGACTTCTGGTCGAGAAAGAGGCTTTGCGAAAGGCACAAGAGGAAGCTTGATCCAAAAGCATAACAAAACCGGCAATTAGATTTAACTCAGACAATCCTAAATTACAAATCCGATAGGTTTTAAAACCGATAGAAGCAGTACCAGCAATTAAGCAATCATCGCTACAGCAGGAAAGCCGTGAAAGAAAGAATAAGAGAATTTATCAACTCTCTAAAAAAACTAACAAAGCAAAAGGATTTCAGAAAGCGCCTTCTTATCGGTATTGGTGTTTTCGTTCTTCTGGTCGGCAGCAAGTATGTATTCCATCTCTCCGTTGTCAAATTACCAAGCCTCGAAGAGCAGGGGCTGGGCATAACCATCATGGACAGGGAGAACAGGAAGGCAGCCGTAATTCAAAAGGAAGGAGAGAAGAGCCCGATTCCCCTCTCCAAAATCTCGGAAGCGGTTATGAAAGCCGTTGTATCCGTTGAAGATAGAAGTTTCTATTCCCATCTGGGGGTCGATCCGTTTGGTATTGCCCGTGCTACCTTTACCAATATAAAAGAAAGAGATCTGGTGGAAGGTGGCAGCACCATCACTCAGCAGCTAATGAAGACAATGTTCTTTGAATTCAACGACCGCAGTCTCCGCCGCAAAATCCTGGAGGTTGTGATGGCACTGGATGTGGAGGCCGGGTACTCAAAAGATAAAATCATAGAGACTTATTTAAACCAGATCTATTTCGGCAGAGGCGCCTGGGGAATTGAGAAGGCAGCCCGCACTTACTTTGACAAACCGGCAAGCAAGCTTACTGTGGCAGAAAGCGCATTTCTAGCCGGGCTTATCAAAGCACCTTCCACCTACGGAAGTGAAAAGAACGCCAAAGTGGCCCGTGAAAGACAGCTC
>JAUIJG010000194.1 GCA_030431355.1 bacterium | reverse complement strand
CGGAGCAAGCCGACCTCTTCCAGGTCTTCGGTGCTTCCCAGGGTGAATTCCCGAGGATGATTGTTGCTCCCCATGACATCACCGATTCGTTCAACGCTACGGTGGAAGCCTTCAACGTGGCTGAGAAATTCCAGCTGCCTGTGTTGATGATGTCCGATCTGCTTCTCTCTGAGCACCCAGAAACAGTGGATCCTGAGGTCTTCAAAGCTGATGTTGAGATTGACCGGGGAGAAATCGTTAAAGAGTGGTCCGAAGATCAGGGCAAATACAAACGATTCAAGTTTACCGAGTCCGGTATCTCTCCCAGAGCATTGCCCGGCACCGCCAACGCCTGCTACACATCCGGTAGTGATGACCACGACGAGGAAGGTATCCTTATCTCCGATATGTTCACCGCCCAGGCTGTTCGTAGAAAGAGCATGGAGAAGCGGATGGCTAAGGTGGAGAACCTTCGCAAGGTTCTGCCTGCGCCTGAACTTGTCGGTCCCGCCGATGCCGATGTCACTCTCGTAACCTGGGGTTCTACCTACGGTGTTGTGAAAGAGACAGCCGAGAGATTGACCGCCAGTGGAACTAAGACTAACTTCCTCTGCATCAAATATATTGCTCCTTTCCACGCGGAAGAAGTTAAGGAGATTCTCTCCAAGTGCAAGAAGAAAGTGTCCGTTGAGGTCAACTACACTAGCGTGATGGCTAAGTTCATCAAAATGGAGACCGGTATCTCCATGGATGGACATATCAATAAGTATGATGGAGAACCGCTGGAGCCTCAATTTATCGAAGCCAGATTGGCTGAGATTCTGAAAGGCGAAAGTCTTGACCTCGATGTCAGTGAAGATGAAGCCAAAGAATTCGTTTATCACTACCTGAGAACCCATAATGGCGAAAAACTAAGACCGGTCAAGCTTATTAAAGAAGCTGCCAATGGTTATGGTGAGCCGATATGGAGAATTGAGCTTGCTGAGAGATTCACCGGGAAAGCCGGTGGTGAGATGAAGGTCGGTACTAAAACTGGTGCCACCTACGAATTCACTGCTGCTGCAAGCGAATAACGGTTTTTTTGTCTTACACTTTTCGAAAGAGGAACTAATTAGATGGCGACAGTAATTGAACTTCCAGTCGAAACCTATAAAGGACCGGTCGACCCGGACTGGTGTCCCGGATGTGGTGACTTCGGTGTCTTGAAGTCTGTGCAGGAAGCTGCCGGCAAACTGGGCATCAAACCTGAGAATCTCATGATTGTTTCCGGTATCGGTTGTTCATCCAACCTCCCGGGTTTTATTCACGCATACGGTGTTCACAGCTTGCACGGTAGATCCGTTCCGGTTGCCACCGGTGCTCATCTCGCCAACACCGATATGAAGACGGTTATAACCGGTGGAGATGGAGATGGTTATGGTATCGGGGTTGGTCACCTCCTCCACGCCATGAGAAGAAACCTGGATGTAACCTACGTGGTCATGGATAACCAAATTTATGGTCTGACAACCGGTCAGGCTTCACCCACCACCACGGTCGGTCACAAAACAAAATCCACCCCCCAGGGTAACCTGGAAAACCCCCTCAACCCACTCGCGCTAGCCATTACCGCTGGTGCTTCTTTCGTGGCTAGAGGTTTTTCCGGCGAGCAGAAGCATCTGGCCGATACCATCGCCCAGGGCATGGCTCACAAGGGCTTCTCTCTCATCGATGTGTTCAGCCCCTGTGTTACTTATAACAAGATCAACACCTATCCCTGGTTCAAACAAAGAGTCTACAAACTTGAAGATGAAGGTTGGGATCCAGGTGATTTTTATAAGTCCTATGAAAAAGCTTTTGAGTGGGGCGATAAAATTCCTCTTGGTGTCATATATAAAACCGAGATGGAAACCTACGAAGATGGTGAACCGGCTCTGCAAAATGGTCCGCTGGCCAAGCAGAAGCTTGAAGCATGTCCTGATGCCATGAAGAAATTCGTGGATGAATTGATCTAGGACCACAGACTGAATAAAAAAGTCTAGCGGCATCCTTTGACTGATTGTCAAGGGATGCCGTCGGCTTTATCGGCTCAATTTAATTGTCAAATCGGCAGAAAAGTGCGATGCTCTAGCAAGCTTCGACAAGCTGGGTGTTGAAATGCTCTAAAGCGCTCTCAGTCTTTGTCTAGCACCAAAAGTAACTGAATAGTTTGATCCCAGATTGGTCGATAAATTGCCACTGTTATTAGTGGCACTCTTCGGCGAGCTGAATTTTAGATATGAGAGGTTTTTTCTATGCGTGCCAAATCTCTATTAATGCGAAAAGATCCTGGAGCGAGAAGATTGACCAGGGATGAGATCGTCAAATTTAAGTCCAGCTCCCAGGCTGATCAAACTTTGAAACCCTTTAAATACAAAGCGCGTTCAGCCTTTCAAAACCTGCTTCACTTCTTTACTTTCCGTGCGGGCCTGGGCAAGAATCAGTGCCGTCAGTATGGACATACTCTGCCTAGAGAATCGATTCTGGCCAAGTTCGGCAATAATTGTCGCGAGTGTGGTGTCATCGTCAGCGATATGGAGCAATTAAGAAGAGCCTGATAGTCTCTTGCTCGCCAACAAAAGTTTTCCTTCCTCTTGCCTATCTCACGTAAAGCAGAAGAGCTTCGGCTCTTCTGTCTTTTTGTGGACTTTAATAACTTTCCGGGTATGATCATTTGATACCTCAAAGACAGGAAGATTCAATTGCGTATCCTGGTCGTCGAAGGCAGCCATACATTTCTTCTATCAATCAGCATAAGCCTTGAGAAAAGGGGGCTTGATGTGGAGGATGCTGCTTCTCTGGAAGAGGCTCTGTCTCGGCTGAAGAACACTCGATACGATGCAATCCTGCTCGATTTAGTCCTTCCTGATTCAGTCGGGCTCGAAAGTTTTTATCAAGTGAAGAGATACAGCGGAAACGCTCCCATCATTATTTTCACTGAGATTGGCGAAGAAGACCTGGCCCACGGAGCCGTGGAGAAAGGAGCGGAAGGTCATATCGTCAAAGAGTTGGCTTCCAACGAATCTATCTTTCGCCGCTTAGAGTACGCCATTGAGAAGAGCAAGGTGGAGCGGACTGTAAGGCGAAGTGAAAAGCGGCTGAGGATAATTCTGGAGAACTCTTATGATGCTTTTATCTCGGCTGATTCGAGCTGGGCTATCACCGACTGGAACCGAAAAGCGGAAGAGACCTTCGGATGGACAAAGGAAGAGATGTTGGGCAGACCGCTCTCCTCAATAGTTCCACCCCATCTCAGGGTTCACTACGCCAAGACCGTGGACGAGCAGTTTGCCGCCAACCGCTCCGATTTATTACGTCTCAATTTTGAGTTCACCGCTGCCCACAAAGACGGCAGAGAGTTTGCCATAGAGTTTGTTGTTTTCAAAATTATTGAGGATGATGATTTTATCTACTGTGCGTTTGCCAGGGATATAAGCGAGCGTAAAAAGCTTGAAGACGAGCTGGAGAGGCTTGTTGACGAAAGGACCGAAGCGCTTCTAAAGAGTAATGAGGAGCTGAAGCAATTTGCCAAGATAGCTTCCCATGATATGCAAGAGCCACTGAGGGCGGTGCAGGGATTCGCCGGTCTATTGGAAGAGAATACCCGAGGAAAGCTGGATAAAGATTCCGAGGAATTTATCGGCTTTATAAAAGATGGAACCAAGAGGATGCAAAACCTCATTCAAGCTGTGCTACAACATTCAAATATAGACGCCTCGGAGTCAACCAATCAGTCTACTAAGTGCAACCTGGTAATGGAGGATGTTTTAGCAGATCTTAGCGAATCTATTAAAGAGACACGCGCTGTCTTTGAGATCGACGACTTGCCGGAAGTGGCGGTGGAGCGGTCTCACCTTCACCAGCTTTTCTTGAATCTGGTGAGCAACGCCATCAAATATAGAAGCGATGACCGGCGTCCCCACGTGGTAGTCAAGGTCGATTCATCCGGAGACATGTGGCTTTTTTCCGTTCGTGACAACGGTATCGGCTTCGAACCTAAATATTCGGACAGGATTTTCGACATGTTCGCCAGACTACATGGTAAAACACAGTATTCAGGTACCGGAATGGGCCTAGCTATTTGCAAGAGGATTGTTACCTCTCATGGTGGTACCATATCGGTTGAATCTGAACCGGGGCAGGGCTCTATATTTCTATTTACGTTACCGGCGGTGATAACAGATAAGGAGTTAGACGATGGGAAACAAAATTGAAATACTTCTGGTGGAAGACACCCCTTCGGATGTCCGATTGACCGAAGAGGCTCTCAAGCGTTCTTCCCTTGAGTACGACCTTACCGTTGTCAATGACGGTGAGGAAGCGATGACCTTTTTGGAGAAAGCAAAAGCTGACAAGAATTTGCCTGGTGTGATTCTTCTCGATTTGAACATGCCTAAAAAGAACGGACACGAAGTGATGGAGGACATTTCCAAAGATGACCTTCTGAGAACCGTTCCGGTGGTAGTCTTGACGGTGTCCCAGCGGGACGAAGACGTGAAAGAAGCTCTGCGCTTGAAGATGAACTATTATCTTGCCAAGCCGGTGACTTCCAACAAGCTCTCTTCTCTATTGAAGGCGATAAACGATCTCGAGCATGGGAACAAGGAATCTAAAAACGGGGATCATGACGTGCATATGCGAATCGTTTTGGCGGGCAATCCACATACATCATCCATGGTGCTTGAGAAGTTGGCTGTCGATGACAATGAGAGGGTTCGTTGTCGAGTTTCTGAAAATGGAAATATATCTTCCGACACTCTCATGAAGCTGGCGGCGGACAAGAGCCGTGAGGTCAGGCTCTCTGTCCTGGAAAATCCCAAAGCCCAGGACTCAGTTTTCGAACTTTTGGCCGGCGACGATTCCGAAGATGTGCGGCTGGGAGTTTCCGGAAATCATAATGTGCCCAGGGCGATTCTGGAAAAATTAGCCGAGGACGAGAATGTTTTCGTTGCCGATAGAGCTAAAAAGACCCTGGCGGAAATCTCCTGAGGTTTTAAGCAAATAGTCTCAAGAGTATCGTCACGGCGAGCACAAGAGAGTTAAACACGCTTAGATTTTTTAGAATTCCGTAGTCCCCTGGCGGGGTGAAGTTCTCCGCCTTAATTCTCTTGTGGCAATATAATGTGAATAGCACCGGTGATAGTATCACTAGATTGAAGAGACTGGCTCCTAAATTGATATATAAATCGTCGGCTTGATTCCAAAGTAGTCCCAGAAAAAGAAAGATTATTATCAATGCGCCGCCTGGATATTTCGCGGGATATTGATCCGGGAGCGCTGTAAATCTCTGGGCTATCAAAAGGGTTGCCGGAATGCTGAAAGCCAGCGATGCCATGTATAAATAGCCGAGGCTCTGATTAATAATCTCCATTGATATCACCGCTTTTGATATTGATTGGCACCCGGTTGCCGAATGCCTCTGATAATCAGCTATTGCTTGAAAACCGTGCTAATTAATGTGATAAATCTGGGGGTTCATGATAACTTTATTCCCCTGTAGAACCGGCTTTAGGACACTTGAAATGAGATTTGTAGTTTGTCGTAAATGTGGAGCTGCCATGACCGGCGGTGTCGAGTCGTGTCGAAGCTGTCGATTCAGCGATCTTGAATACCACGACCTTTATTACGACACCAACTTTATTGATCTCGGTAAGAAGTTGGATGCTATCTCGGCACCGTATAAGAAGCAGTATCCCAGTTCGCTTTGGGGACTACTTCTTGTGGCAACCGTGGCCTCAGGAGCCGCTCTATTTCACCAGTACGCATATAATCCGGACGGCTACATAACCAGGCAAGCCAACGCGATTGCTGCCCCGGTTCTCACCGCAGCCAGCGCCGATGAAAAAGGACTCTAGCCTGTAATCGGACTAAATTTTATAGCCGGAATTTTTGTTTCGGGGAGCGGATGACTTGATCTCTCCCGTATGAAATCCGTGAATTGAATAATCCAGAGTTGCTTTCACCGTGTCGGTAGGCAGTAAAGGAGCAGTATCCGGAGTAATGAGAATGGTCATGTCTGTTCTTGTTCTCACATGGGGGTTCATGACTATGGCCCATTCTTTGAGGCGTGGAAACTTGGTTCTTAAATACTCCGAGGTGCCGGCATCGGCTCGGATGCTGTTTAACTCTATCTGTTCATGTTGGCATTCATTGACACGGCAGCGGATTAGAGAGCGAACTCTGTATCCGGCCTGGCTCAAGGTGTTCTCAAAATCTCTAGCCGTCTCTTCCTGGCCCCGGGGATACCGGATCACAACCGAGAGAGGCTTCTCAAGGGTTTCAGCGGTGGAGGAATAGTCATTTTTCATAAAGCTTCTAAAAGATCTATGTCCTGGTCTTATCTCCTGGGCAAGCTCACTATCTGCTTCGACACCATCCAAAGGTATTCTGTCGGACGTAGCCTCTGCGATTCTTGAAACCGATGGCGTTACCCCGGCAAGTCTTTTGAGAACCAGAGCTGTCGCTTCCGGATTGACGACCCAGTAGCTTCCGCCGTGGATGGTCTCACCCTCTCCCGGTAGGGTGGCGGTCTCTATGGAGTCCGACCCGAGATCTTTTGCAAAAGCAGTCAGGGCTGTCATGTCTTGGACGGTCATGTCCGTGACCACATAGTTGCTGGCGAACTGTATCAGTTGGGGGATTTTCAGTAAGACTGCCGGATCTCTCAACTTTTTCTGGGCCTGTCTCATGAACCACTGCTGGCGGTCGATTCGACCGATGTCACCTTTATGGTCGTAACGGAAGCGGAGATATTGTTCTACCTGCTGGGCGTTCAATTCCTGGACTCCCGGCTCAAGATCGATATCCAGACCCGCTGCCTGGTCTCTATAACGCATTCGCTTCTCAACTTTGACTTCCACCGGGCCCACCATCTCAAATACATCTTTGAGACCGACCCGGTCGATGACCACATAATGATCGATGGGAACGGAAAGGGCTGTTTCCACCGTTTTGACGGCAAGCTCCGGTCCCCCCAGGGCATGGGCGGCATTTATCTTGTCTAGATGATCCTCTCTTTCCGGGATTCTCACCCTGGAATCACGAGGGATGGAGATTAATCCGACCTTTTTGTTGAAGGGGTCGATGCTGGCAAGGATCATCGTGTCCGAGCGAGTGTTTTCAAATCTCTTTGTGTGCTTGCCGTTGCTATCCACTCCCATAAGAAGGATATTGGTTCGATTATTGAGGGTTGGCCAGAGCTTGATTCGAGAAGGATCAAGAAGACTTTTGGCTTCCTCCACTTTCTGACTTACTAAAGATTGGGAACCCTCAGAGGTTATAGGCGCCTTGCTTACCTGGACTCGACCCCTGTCCATGCCGTAGCTGAGGGCAAGACCTAACAGGACGCCGAATACGGCGGCCAGAAGTCCCTGGGTCAAAGTAGGAAAGTAGGAATGATTAGATTGATTCGGCATCGGTGCTGCTCGAACAAAGCCTCCGGATAGCTAACATGTTTACAACCCTTATAAGATTGATCTTAGCTCGTTAGTCTATGGGCTATACTCTTGTATCAATGAGATTTCAACTAGTTTTAACTCTCCCTTTGCATAGGAGCTTCGACCGTGTATCTATTCCTTGACACTGCCAACGTTGACGAAATTGCTGAAATTAACGCCTGGGGCGTTCTCGACGGCGTTACAACCAATCCCAGTCTGGTCGGAAAAGAAGAGAAAGACTTCAAGACCCTGGTCCAAAAAATCTGTGAGATTGTGGATGGACCGGTGAGCGCCGAAGTGACTGCGGAAGATGCCGAGACCATGATTAAAGAAGGTCGCGATATAGCCACCTGGGCGGAGAATGTGGTGGTCAAATGTCCTCTTACGGAGGACGGCCTGCAAGCTACCTCGACCCTGGCGTCCGAAGGCATAAAAGTAAATGTGACCCTCTGTTTTTCAGTCAACCAAGCTTTGTTGGCTGCCAGAGCCGGCGCTTACTTTGTCAGTCCTTTTATCGGACGCCTGGATGATATTAACCAGGACGGTTGCCATCTGGTGGAAGAGATTGCTGAAATGTTTGAAGTACAGGGTCTGGACACCCATGTTCTTGCTGCCAGTATCAGAACCCCCCAGCATGTTCAAAGAGTGGCTCTGGCTGGTGCCGATATAGCGACCATGCCCTATAAAGTCTTCAAGCAGCTTGTCAAACATCCCCTAACGGATCAGGGTATGGAGAAGTTTCTTGCCGACTGGAAGAAATCCCAGGAGAAGCTGGCAGCGGCTAAGTAGACGAGATCTGCCCGGCAAAAACGTTTATACTAGGATCAGTGGGCAGGGTTTGGATTCTGCCCTCTGTGGCAAGACAATTTCACTTTCGCGTCTTTTTGTTTTGAATTGAATTACGTGGTGATATTGATAGCATGTCGGTAAGTGACAAGGTACAGGCAAGCTCCGTTCGAGGACCAAGCGGCTTTCTAGAACTGGGCGGTCAGATGCTCGTCGTCGACTTCGGTCGCATATACGAGGACGGCAAGCCGGCAGGGGTCATCTATGACGACGGTTATCTTCAAAACACATCGGGTCTGCTTGGTACTTACAAGAAGCTGCGCCCCATAGAAGCTGTGCAAGGTTGTGTCTTCAGAGGAATAGATTCCAACGGAATGGAGCTTGTTCTACCCTCTCAGACAAAGGGACCGACAGGCTCGATGAAGTTCAACAACGTGCTCTACCATGTGATCAATGGCAGAATCGCCGCCTCGGATCATAGTTTGATTGGAGAGGTGGATGATGAACTCAACATCTTCGTAAGGGATAAGCAGAGTCGCATCACCCATGTGAAGCTTGATGAGACAACCCAACTTAATACCGTATTCAATGGCAAAAAAAGCAACGGTGAAGATATTAAGTTTGAGTGGTTGAGACCGCTAATGAAAGCGGATAAGAGCTATGGTGACGGGGAAGTTATCCGTTATTTCATGGACTATGACAAGCTCAAAGCCCAGCAAAAAAAATATCTTTTTGAGAATTTAAGACTCTGGGCCTCCTGCGGACTGTTACATGTGGTGCGCAAAAAAGAAGGCAACTGTGCCCTGGGCAATGTCAAGCATGGAGCCGCCGGACAGACCGGGGTGCGAACAGGAAACGTGACCCTGGACAAGGATGAGTTCAACCGGGACATCAATCTATATTATGAACATGGTTGTTTCGCGGTGGTTCACACCAAATACAAGCCCCTCTGTGAAGTGAGAGTGAATCTTGTTGTGGCCCATGAATTCGGACATCAGCTCGAATTCGTGATGTCCCAAGCTACCCAGGAGAGAATCAAGGACTTATATTACAAGCGGAAAGAGAAGTGTGATGAGTTGCATCCGCTGCCTGACGAGTATCCTGGGGCTTCGGAGCTTTTACCCCACGAACAGGTCATGGATCGTCTCTTCATCTCCGGATATGCTCGATCAAGTCATCATGAATACTGGGCTGAGTGTGTAGCGGCTTTCACCATCAAAGAGAGTCGTCTTTTCTTAGAACGGCATGACCCTGCTATCTATGACATTCTCAAAGATGTTGTTTTCAACCCGGCCAAGGTAGTCCAGCCCAACCTTGTGGAATGGGTACAGAACCTTCAAGCCAGCCTGCGGGTAGGCGGAGAGTTCGACGACAAGCTTTTGACCTCTACTTAGATTGAGT
>JAUIJG010000193.1 GCA_030431355.1 bacterium | reverse complement strand
GAGATAGCGGGATTGTTGTGACAACGATAATGGTGCTGCGAAAGTCCTTAAGGAAAAGAAGAATCATCAGACCAGGAAGGATTGTCCCCATCACGCCTTCCCGGAATACATCGCTTATCGCTTCTCTGACATACTTAGACTGGTCGAATTCGTAGCTTATCTTGACGTCATCCGGTAGCACCGATTGCATACGTGGCAGGGCGCTTTTTAGTGCATCCACAACAGAAACAGTGGATGCGTCCGCTCTCTTTACCGCAGGCAGATAGACGGTTCTCCGTCCCTGGAACATAGCGTATCCGCAGAGTATATCTGATGAATCCTGAACTACCCCCACGTCTTTTATGAATATCTGGGGTCCGTGTCCGGTTCGTATAGGAAGATAGTCGAGCTGGTGAATATCGGGTAGGTCACTGTTTACCGGAGCTATCCGCATGTAGTCTCCGGTGCGGACGTTGCCGGCCGGCAGCACTTTGTTTCCGGACTCAAGCGCTTTTATGATTTCGTCCCCGGAAATGTTGTACTTTCTAAGTTTGTCCGCGTCGACACTGATGACGATACTGCGAATGTTGCCGCCGAAAGGAGGTGGCGCTTCCGCACCGGGAACAGTGGCGAGCATGGGCCGGATGCGAGTGTAAGCCAGATCTTCCAGCTCTTTCACTGTCTTTGTGTCGGAAGATAAGACCAGTTGTCCCACCGGCAAGCTGCCGGCATCGAATCGAAGTACAAAGGGATTGTATGTTCCCTTAGGCATCAAACTGGTGGCACGGTTTGCCATGGCCACGATACCTGCCATGGCGCTTGCCATATCAGTATCCGGCTGGAAGAACACCTTGATCAAGCTCAAGTTCTGGACCGAACGGGATTCAATATGCTCGATACCAGGGACGTACAGGAAGAAAAGCTCATAGGTGGAGGTTATGTATCCTTCCATCTGTTCCGGAGACATGCCACCATAACCCTGGATGACGTAGATGGCAGGGATTTTTAGATCCGGAAATATGTCTCTTTTCATGCTGGTCACAGCCATCACGGCCACCAGCACGATAGCCAGAACTGCCGCCACCACGGTGATCGGCCTTTTCATAGCGGCTGTGACAATCCACATGTTTAATTCTCCCCGGATGAGCCTTCGGCCAGGCTCACCAGTTCAAGGAATGGAGTCAAGTCTCCCTGGGCATATGATAAAGCAAGAACAGAGCGCCATACCTCCACCTGGGCGATGGCATTTTCTACTTTTGCATCGGCCAATGTCTTTTCGGCATTGGCTAGTGCCACCACGTTAGTCAGACCGGTACTGTAGCGCTTGAGCACTTTTATCTCCCTTACTTTTGCCGCCTTTACCAGTATCGGAGTCTGTTCCGCCACTTTTCGAGCTTGCTCCAGGCGAATTCTACTATTGGCGTCTTTTCTTTCCAGGATCTGCATGGCAAGCTCAAAGTCCGCTTTTGCCGCCAATTCGTTGCTTCTTGCCATGCTCTTCTGGGCTTTCAGGGGAAAGTATTCCATGACCGGAAAGCTGAAAGACACGCCGACCATGTAGTTGAATACCTGGGGTAGGACACCGCCAGCTACCGGTCTTATGGGATTGACTCCGTCGCCGCTGCCTCTTCCCCAAAGCGACGCGTTGAGCCAGAGATGAGGACGGTAGGCTTTGTCAAGTACGGTCTGCTTGGCCCGCCATCGGTTAATTTGAGCCTTTTTCATTCGAGCAAGCGGGTGGGAACTCAGGTCAATGGGCTCAGGGCTTGTCTTTGTCACGTTCAAAGGGCTTCTAATGAGGGGATCGGAGACTATGGCGATGTCCTGGGAGGCTATCCCTAATTTCTCGGCCAGCATCACAAGAGCTAACCTGGCATCTTTCTCCGCCTTGATAACATCTATCTTCGTTTTAGCGACTTCATAATCCAGGTCGGCAGAGTCCACCGCCGGACGCAGTCCTTCCGCCACCAGGGTCTTTACCCGCAATTTCGCGGTTTCCATATGGCGTAGCTCCGCTTCTCTAGCAAGAATCAGCTGTTTGGTGGCAACGGCGCGCAGGAAAGCCTCGGCAGCAGCGAAGGCCACATCAAGTTTGGTGAGATTGACGTCGGCTCTAGCTGTTCGGGCATCGGCGAAAGCAAACCGGTCATTTGCCTTTCTCATTCCAAAGTCGACCATCAACCAGTTCAGGTTCAAACCTTGAAGGTTATTAGAGAGGGGCTTGAGAGTGGTGCTTGATACGGGAGGACCGGAGTCCACTGGCACAGTGTCGAAACCGGAGACGTTGTTCATGACAACACTGGCGATTCTGTTTGGGGTTACCGCAGATTGCTGAATATCGAAGTTGAGGTTAGGCAAATACTGGGTTTTGGCCAGAGTGACATTTGCTTTTGCCGCTCTTAGTTTGAAAAACTTTTTTTGAATGGTCGGATAGTTTCTAAGAGCGATGTCCACGCTTTCTCTCAAGCTGAGGGCGCGGGTCGGCCTGATCGGCTGGAACTGTAAGTCAGGAACTGGGACTTCTCTACCGGCTGCCAGGGCGGGGCTCATCAGGCTGTGCAGAAAAATACAAGCGATTGACATCACTGAGGTTAAGCCGGTTGCAAAGCTAAACAACTTCATCTCAATATCGAGCGACTTGCTGAAGACGTCTGAGGAGCGGTGGGAAAAATTGGTAGTAATCTTGATCTTTTAATCTCAAACCGCTCTATTCTACTCGACCCCTTACCTTGTCATGATCTTTCTTAAAGTTAAGTAATTCGCTAACTCCGGCTGTTCTCTATAAACTGTTCTCGGTCCTTGCCTGGCTCTCCAGGCTCTGGGAGTACCCTCTTTGCTACTGTCCCGTAAGAAAAGTCAGCTTTTATCGCTTCGCCTCATGTTGGTCGCAGGGGTGATTTGGGGCACCGTAATTGGTGCTTTTGCCGATACTGGCGATGATGGCATTCTGGGTGGCGGTGACTCCTATGGCGATGATCGGATCAGTCATGATCGCCTCAGTCCGTCTGAGCTTCTAGATCTCTATCTTTTTGGTGATCAGTCATCTGGCATCGGATTCGAATCTGAAGACCGGGATGATCGGAAAAGAGATGAAGCGAGGAGGCGCGAGGAGGATGCCGAGGACAGACGAGAAGACGCTTTGAAAAGAAAGTGGTTGGAAAATTTTAAAAAAGATGGACCTGGGGAGTTTTCTCATGAGCGGGCCAGAAGAGACAGAGGGGATGGAAGAGACGATAGAGATGACCATGATCGTGGCGATAGGCGCGATGATGATATCGGAGATGATGGCAAGCGAGTGCGGTCGGACAGAGATTCCGACGGCAAGGCGGACGATAGATCTAAGGATGATCTGAGTGATTTAACCCCCGCCGATGAAGCGGGAGATGATACTTCTTCTGATATAGCTGGAGCTGATAAGTCCGATTTGGATGCCGACGAGCGTAAGAAAAAGGAGCGCGAGACCTGGAAGGATCTGACTGCGCCTATCAGAGGACGTTTTCATGACTGGGTTCCTGATCGAGTCAATCGACTTCACAACGGAGCCTTTGAGAAGGAGCCGGACAATGGTTTCCCTGTACCATACAGGTTGAATGGACATCTGGATATTCAGAGGAAGCTTCCCTGGGAAGAGGAAATAGATTAAGCAGTGCTGATTTTTAAAGACCCTAGTCAAAGAAATGTGATTTTGATTCCGGTGCTCTTCGTTTTGGTGGTACTGAATACAGTATTGTTGCACCCTTCTTGTGCTGGAGAGGAGCCGGGACCTGCCGGTGACTGGAAGCTTGAGATTGTCGAAGGAGAACATTTCCTTCAGACAAAGCAGTATCCCGAAGCAGAGATTTGTTTCGCCCGAGCTCTGGAGCAAGTAAAGCGCACTCCAGGTCATTCTCAAAAAGAGTTAGCCCAGTGTATGGAGACTCTGGCCGATGTCCTGTACAGGCAGGAGAAACTGGAAGAGTCGTTGAAGCTCTACAGGAAAGCTCTCAAGGTTCTAGAGAAAGTTGACGGCAGGGAGAGTCTTTTGTTGGTGCCCACCCTCAAAAAACTGGGGGCTATTTATGAGGGAGAAGGAGAGTTTGAAAAGGCTGGAAAGTATTACACAAGAGCCCTGGAGATCGTCAACAAAGTTTCAGGGTCCAGGAGTTTTGAATCTGCTTTGATTCTGCACAGGCTTGGTCGAGTTCAGTTTGAAGAGGGACTTGCCAGCGAAGCGAGGGAGTCTTATTACCTTGCCCTGGTAAACACATTGGAGCAAAACACCCTGCCTGATAGTAAGTTTCTGGAGGAGCTGCTCAGTGATTACACTGATTTGATGCGGAAGAGTGAGAATCGAGGGAGAATCCTGAAGTCCAGATTTCAGAGAGAGCTACTGGAAGATAGGCTGGAGTTGCTGAGTAAAAAAAGAGGTGTCGCCCCTTCCGCTTTCAGCAAAGAAGTGTCTGTCAGAATTCAAGATGGTACCTTGCCTGGTTCTAATGACTCATCCGACAACGGTCTTGAAAAGCCGGGCTTGAAGGGGTCTGACCAGTCAGAAAAATATATTGCTCCCCAGACAGAGAAAACTACTGCCGATGATGGTGATGCTACCGGTGATATCAAGCTCTCGCATTTGCCGGCCGATCAGGTGGCGCTGGAAAAGATCAATAGACAGCGAATTCAGTTTTATGAAAGGATGATCGAAGTTGATATAAAGTCTCTGGGACCTGATCATCCAAGCGTCGCCAGGGATTTGAGCGGACTTGCCAATGTCTATTTAACTCAAAAAAAATACGATGAAGCTCGACCGCTTCTTTTAAGGGTCCTGAAAATCTACAGTCGATCATATTCACCCGATTCTGAGATGATAAAGCAGACAAGGCTTTTACTTCAGTTGATAGCAAGTAGAAATGACGAGCCAAGCGCTTATAGCTTCAAGCCTTATCTCCAGAAGTTGCCCAGAATTCCAGTAGCAGCTCAGACAATTTCGGTGGCTCTTCGTCTCAATGACCTGGCGTTTCTTTGTTATTGCAAGGGTCAGCTCAGAAAAGCGAAGACGCTGTATACTTTCGCCCTGGCCAGCACGGCTCAGTCCACCGGGACGCGAAGTCTTCTTTCCGCCGCATCCATGGCTGATCTCAGTCGAGTGTTGCGACTGACCGGGAGAGTGGAACGGGCCAGGCAACTGGAGTCAAACGCTCGCTCGATATGGTACGACGAATTGCGCAGAAAACGCGCTCAGTTGCTTCCTAACTAATCAGGCCGAGAGCAGAGAGCTGAGGGTCTGACCCCGCGGTTGCTCTTCGTCTTCTTCCAGAACTTCGTCGCCGGGCTCGATTTTGTATCCATCTAGCCAACCCTTCGATTCTAGAATCTCTGATCTGGCTTCGTCTGCATCTCCATCTTTCAGAGATACGTCTCTGTAGATTGCTAGTAATTGTAGTGTGCTCAATAGACAGATGTTTTTCTTACCAGCGTAGTCGACGACCTCTTCATCGGTGGTTTCGGAGGGATCCTCGGCTTCATCACCGGTAATTTTGGCTACTATCAACAGACACTTGGGTTCTACAGCTTTCTCGCACCAGTATCTGGTCTGGGATATGGATAACTGACCGAGATGGCTTCTTTCGGCGTTGTCTTCCGTCCAAATTATTCTAGCGATGGCGACTTTTTCGTCTTCATTTTCCAGGAGAAGTTCGTGTTTATCTTCTTCCGACTGGGTGACTGTCCAGCCCACCAGGGTGAGTACTTTCTTGCAGGCGTCTATCAATTCTGTCCCTTTATGGGTCAGAAGTGTATTTCGGAGGCCTTTTGTGAGAGCTGTCTGGCCCTCAATCTCTTTGATTCTCTCTTGGGTTTTTCGAATCTTCTCATTGAGCTCTTCAAGCTCCACATTCAGGCTCTTGAGCTCATCAGAGAAATATTGCTTACACCAGTCAGGTATTGTTGTTGCCATCTGCTCCACCGTGCTGCTTGTACTCTTATCTTTTCCGTTCTTTTCTACTTCCTGATCGACATCTTCTTCTGATTCTTCGGAGCTTTTATCGCTCTCGGTCGACTCCAGCGCTTCGGCAAGCTTTCCGAGGGTTTCGCTTTCTTCCGCTCTGGCTTCTTCTTCTTCTTTAGCTTTAGCTTCGGCTTCTTCCTTAGCTTTCGCTTCCTCTTCTTCCTCTTTAGCCTTGGCTTCTGCTTCTTCCCTGGCTCTGGCTTCTTCTTCTTCTTTAGCTTTAGCCTCGGCTTCTTCCTTGGCTTTGGCTTCCTCTTCTTCCTCTTTAGCTTTAGCCTCGGCTTCTTCCTTAGCTTTGGCTTCCTCTTCTTCCTCTTTAGCTCTGGCTTCGGCTTCTTCCTTAGCTTTGGCTTCCTCTTCTTCCTCTTTAGCCTTGGCTTCAGCTTCAGCTTCGGCTTCGGCTTCTTCCTTAGCTTTAGCTTCTTCTTCCTCTTTAGCCTTGGCTTCAGCTTCTTCCTCTTTAGCTTTAGCTTTAGCTTCGGCTTCTTCCTTGGCTTTAGCTTTCTCTTCTTCCTCTTTAGCCTTGGCTTCAGCTTCTTCCTTGGCTTTAGCTTCCTCTTCTTCCTCTTTAGCCTTAGCCTCGGCTTCTTCCCTGGCTTTAGCTTCTTCTTCCTCTTGCTCTTCGGCTTTCTTTAAGTCGCCTTTGTCCAGGGCATCCTTAATAAGGTCTTTAGATAGAAGGTCTTCGTCCTCTTCCTTGGAATCGGATTTAGAGGCTGAGTCAGAATCAGCTGCCGGTGCTTTTACAGGCTCTAGCAATTTGCCTAAGGAAGACTCGCCAACCTTGTTTTCCATGTCAAGGGGCGGCTCCTGCGAAAGAACCTTGGCCACAACTTCCTCTGCTTTTGTGATGTCGATTTCCTGGGTGGCTGAGAGGTTCGCCTCGCTAGGCTTTTTATCTTCCTTGACATCGACGGGCTTGGCCGGCTCAGTATTCTCTCCTGTGGCGGCTTCTATAACAAACCAGAAGAGAGACACGCCGATCTTTAGAACGTCACCGTCATTAATGGGTTCTGGTTCTCCAATCTGGTTTCCGTTCAGGAAGGTCCCGTGTCGGCTCTTAGCGTCCTGAACCAGATATTGACCGTTCTCAAAGGAAATTATGAAGTGAAACCGGGAGATTGATTGGTCGCCGCTGATAACAATATCGTTCAAGTCGTCACGACCGACCCGGCACCGTGGGGTGGTAACCGGAATCTTCCGGTTCGACACAAGGTCTACCAGAAAGGCGGTGGGAACGGGAGTAGATTCGTTGTTTTCCATTTTTCCTTGTTAGACTCGAATTTCTATCAACCGAAGTTCAAAGAGATTCAGGAGAAGGCCGATTGAATCCGACTTTGCTGACTTCGGCAAAAACTCAGTAAAACCGGTCTTTTCTTCCTGCTCTCAGTCATCAATAGATGTTCCACGAGTAGAACAATATAAACCGCTATAGTGACTTTTGAGCGGTGTGGGGGCTTTATCGGACGAAGAAAATCAAAGCCAGATTCGATCTATTCCGGATACCGGGGATAGGTATGACGGTATCTTCTTTTCCCTTTCACTGAGGGAACTTTCGGCTAGAGGCGCTCAGGGTTTAATCATCTCCCTGGAGACTTTTAGCTCTCTTTCTCCCTCGGTAAACCAGAACATAGAATTTCCTGCTTTGATTACATCGCCGTCAGTGACTTTTGTCTTTTCGGCAATCTTCTCGCCGTTCACAAAAGTACCGTAACTGCTGTTGGCATCTTCCACGAAATAGCTTGAATCTTCCATCGATATGGTGAAGTGGTGTTTTGATATCGATTTGTCATCGCCGATAACAATTTCGTTTGAATCCAGCCGTCCCACTGAGCAGACCGGTGTGGAGATAGGAATTTTTCGGTTGGAGACCAGTTCCACCAGGTAGGCTTTGCTGGTTTCATCTCCAGTTTGATCTTTTTCAGTCATCTGGGGTCCTTAAGTTAACCGCTGAACGCAGTTTCTCCGGGAAGAGATAGAGCTGCATTCTCTATAATCGTAAAAATGTTCAATTTTCACAAGTATTCTGTGAATTTATCAGTGCTTGCCGGGGTTTCATTTTACAACTGTGTAGAGTTTTCCTGACTGTCAAGAGATGGTTTTTGATAGGACAGCGCACTATTTTTGCGAATTTAAGGATCTCCGCATCTCAGCCAGGTAAACTCCTCTCTGTAGATTCTTGGAGCTAGGTTGAAACGATGACAGAAGGCGAAGGAACCGTAGTTAAGCCAGAAACTTCTTCCCAGGCTTTTATCGAATATCTTAAAGAGTTGCCCTGGTGCAAGCAGGGCGAGAGTGTTCTGGTTGCTGTTCACAAAGGAACTCCGGAAGTTATTTCCCAAATGATGGACCACGAAGTGAAAGTTTTCCCTGGCGGAATCGCAGTGAAGATGCAGAAATCAGTGATCTCTAACTTTCAGACTAAGCATGACGAAGGGCAGCCACTACCGGTAGTGCTGGTTTGGAAGCCTGAGGCGGTGGAGATTTGGTATCGAAAAGTAAAACCCACTGAGTTTCCCTATGATGCCTGGTCTGATACCACCGCCGCGGCATATGAACAAGAGCGCGTCAGTATTCCTTCTGCCGAGATAGGTCCCCAGAGCGCCGATGTTCACTCAGAATTACTTGCCAAAGTGAATTCTTGCCCTTCGATGATGCCGGACTACTAAATAGCCTTGCTTAGAAAGTTCTCTTCGGTTGGCTCGCTATATTTTGTGCGGGTCTATTCTTGATGAATTCGTTGCAAGCTCTCGAAGTTAAATAAGCGGCACAGGGACTTACCTCCATGCATGCCAGGGACATGCTTTGGTTGTAGTCCAGCCAAGCGGCTTCTCTGTTCCCTAGTCTCTCCAGGCATTTGCCGCGTACGTAGTAATGGTACCATTCAGATGGCTCCAGCCTGATACAGGTATTGAGGTCATCAACGGCAAGTTTGTAGCTGCCTAGTCGATAGAACGCGCCGGCACGATTATTCAGAACAGAGATGTTCTCCCTGTCCAGGAGGAGAACTTTATTGTATTCTCCGACGGCAGAGTAAAGCTCTGACCGAGCCTGAGGATTGACCGTGACCATGGCGGTCTGGATGCTGTTGGCTTTACCCAGGTGCTGATTGCCCTTAATAACTGATTCGGTCATATAGGAAAGGAACATCGTATAGAGTAAGCCGAATGCGGCAATATAGAGCGATGTAACCGCGAAGTTAGCTTTCCAATTCATTTATGTCTCTACTAAATTTGGATATCTTTGGATATGGAGAATACTAAAAAGTTGTGACTTTTGTGTATTCTCTGCCAAATCATTCTGGAAATCGCTGACGCTTTTTTTATCTCTATCGTTTCTTTATGGGCCGACCGTGTTCTATGTATTCCATGCCCATCTTCGCGGCTGAGCGTTTTCTCTCTTCTCTCGCTTTTAGGAGATATGTGCCGGATTGTTCTTGCTTGCCCATCTGATGGAGATAGTTGGCGTAACTGGAGTAGAATTCAGCTAGAGCATCGGGCTCGAATTTGTTGTACTTTTCTGCTGCTTTCATCGCCAGCTCTATGTTCCGACCGGCTTCTTCAAAACGTCCTCGGCGGCGCTGCCACTGTCCCAATCTTAGAATTGACCGAATAAAGTCCGGGTCTTCGGCTATCTGATCAAAGCTCAGCTTCTCATCTTCCTTCAGACCCAGTTGCTGTCTGGCATT